>NZ_SOGK01000110.1:0-11883 GCF_004564305.1 Cryobacterium sp. TMT3-29-2 | reverse complement strand
CCGCCACGTGATCCGCTGCTCCCTCTGGCGACGAAAACACCAACACCGCGCCCAGCAATGCCACTACAAAACCCGCGGCCACACCCCACAAACGCAACTGTAGTACTAGGAGAGCTGCAACGCCTGCGATCCGGAAAGCTACGCCTGCGCTTCGCGGACGAAGCCATCAACCGTTTTGGTGCTCAATCACAGGTCCTCTCGCTTTCCCTCCCGCTCACCAGCCGGAGGGTCGAAGGACGGGCACTCGACACGTTCATTCAAGGTCTGCTCCCCGAACAGCAGGTGCGGACGATGATCGAAAACGAGAACGGCGTCCCACGCAACGACGACTTCGCGTTGCTCCGGGCGATAGGCGCCGAATGCGCCGGCGCCGTCCAGTTCCTCCCACCTGGGACCACCGCGACATCCGGGCACCTCCGTGACCTCAGCGACAGCGAAGTCGACGACATCGTCCGGGGACTACCTACGTTGCACGCACCGGACTCCCTTCCACTCACCGCTTCTCTCGGTGGCGTCCAGGCGAAAGTCCTGCTGACGAAGACCGACCGCGGATGGGCGTGGCCGGCAGCCGGAGCGATGTCCACGCATCTCATCAAACCGGAACCGAACACCAACGTTGTCGTTGAATGGCTGATCGAAGCAGAGCATTGGGCGAGCCGTGTGGCGGACACTGCCGGCCTCCGTGTCGCTCAAACCGAGCTGCAGGATTTCGGTGGCCGCCTGGCGATCGGCGTCAAACGCTACGACCGTGGACCGGATGGACGGCTTCACCAGGAGGATTTCACGCAGGCTCTGGGTCTCGTTGTCCTCGACAAGTACGAACGCTCCGCTGTCCGACCCGGCCGTCTCGAGCGCATCGCGTCGGAGGTGTCGAACCTTGCCCTGCGGCCGACGTTGTTCAAAGAGACGCTCCTCCGCATGGTGACGTTCAACGTCCTGATCGGTAACAGCGACGCACACTCAAAGAACTACTCACTCCTCATCGACGTGAACGGCAACTTCGAGAACGCACCGCTCTACGATGTCGCGCCGAAGCTCCTCCTGAACCGGCGGTTGACGACCGCCGGGCACACGATCGGCGGACAGCCCGACCTTCGCTACGTCACAAGGGCGCATCTGCTGCGTGAAGCGGCGGCCTGGGGGATCAAGGACGGCCGCGCGGCAGCTCTAATCGACGATGTGGCGGCGAGCGTTGCGCGGGCCGCAGGCGTTGTCGCGCCTATCCCCGAACTCAGGCATCTGCCGGAGCTCATCGAACGGCGAGCCAGCCAACTCCGTGACGGTTCGACTCTTCAGCACATGCCTGCGGACCTCGCAAGCTGAGAGGCGCTGTGCGCCCCGTAGAGCGTGTGGGCGTTTAGCGCGTCCACACTTCCACGTCGCATTGGCCCTGACCCCAGCGAGTGGACACCTCACAAGAGAGAATGTTCACTATGGCAAGATCACGTCGGGACTTCACTCCTGAGTACAAAGACGAGGCCCCCAGGATCCTGGCCGACCTGCGCGCGGACGGGGAAATCATCTCCCGCAAAACCGTCGCCACGACCATGAAACGGCTGGGTTTGGTGGGGATTTGCGTGTAGGCGATGCGTCGCTGCACGACACGGCGGAGGACCGGCTCGACGAGCGGATGCTCGGACGCGGCCCGCAGGTGAATTTCGATCGGATCGCGGCCAGCCGCTTCGCTCACCGCGCTGAAGAGGCGGCGCAGGCGCGACTCGGGGTCAGTGTCGCTGTCCAGCCAGACGATGACCGCATCAGTGGTCCGCTTCTCCCAGAGGGCTACGACCGCGGTGATCAGTTCGTCGCGGCTGGCGAAGTGTGAGTAGAAGCTGCCCTTGGTTGCGCCTATCCGAACGGCGAGCGGTTCGACTGCCACGGCGCCGAGTCCACCCTCGGCCAATGCACTGTATGCAGCCTCGGCCCACGCCGTGGAAGAGAGTCGTTGACGGTCGCAACCAGGGGGTGGGCTACCGCAAACACTACGCAACCGTATGGAGAGCAATGCGCAACGTTCAGCAACGAGAGATAGACATGCCAGCAAGAGAGGTCGGCTTGGTGCTCGACACTCTTGCGACCGCGAATGACCGTGCATGGCCCGCCGGATGGTCACCGATCGAGCTTGACGCCGGCCTCAGCGTTGGATCAAAGGGCGGACACGGAGCCATTAAATACAGCGTCGTGGCGTACGAGCCGGGCCGTCGCATCCGCTTGGAGTTCGCTCCCGGTCTCGGAATGAGCGGCTACCACGAGTTTCTGCTAACCACGCTTGGCGACGCCAAATGCCTCGTAACCCACACCAGTCAAGGGCATCTGAGCGGGCAGATGCGGGTGCTCTGGCCGCTGATGATCCGCTGGGTGCACGAGGCGTTAATTCAGGACCTGCTCGACAACCTCGAACGCGGGTCCACCGGGCGGCTGCGCAACGGTCCGGCGCGCTGGTCCCCGTGGGTGCGGTTCCTGCGCTGGCAGCTCAGGGGCATGATGCGTCCGAGCGCCTAGCCAGGCGCAAGTCTCCCGATTACCGCCGTCCACGCCTGCCGGCGGAGGACTGACCCAGCTCGGAACTCTCGTCTCCGTTTGCGACCCCGCTGCCGCTCCGAGGCGGTGGTGGTAGATCTTCGCGAACGACTCGACGGTCGAGTCAGGCCTGCCTTCCTCAGCCCGGACTGCTTTGGTGAGCTGGGTGCGTACATCGGCGCCGTGGACTTCGTGTGCCGCGAGGCCGCTCGCAAGATGCGTCCACGCTTCGTCGCGGACGACCCGGTCGTCGATCTCTGTGTCGAGCACGTCTCGGACTACGGCTTCCATCCGTTTAAGCTGGTTGGGGTCGTAGACACGCACGGGCGCGGCCTCGTGCGCCGGCAGCCGTGTGGACAGGCTGGCTGCGGCGTCCTGGGCTCGTTGAATTTCTTCGGTCGCGGAGTGTTCCGCGCTTTCAGGAGCCAGGACGGCGGTGAGGGCGTCGATGATGTTGGTGCGGAGGTGGTCGGGGGCGTGCGCGTCGACCTCGAGGGTTTCTTCGACGACGGCATACATCCGGTTGGATTCGCGACCGCGGGTCGCGGCGACGTAGAGCTGTTCGCGGGAGGAGGATTGCGGGTCGACGAGGATGTGTGAGGTGTCCACGGTCATGCCTTGGACCCGGTTGATGGTCGCGGCGTAGCCAAGCTCAACGTGGGTGGTCACGTACTCGGAGGGGAGGGTGAGTACTCCCCCGTGCCGGAAGCTTGTCACTTTGAGGTCTCCGCCTTCGGTGTCGATGATGGTCCAGAGGTCGCCTTTGGCGACGAAGTCCTTGCCGTGGTTGGAGCGCAGCTTCCGGTCGTTCTGCCGGGTCACGATCACATCGTTCAGGCCGGCCCTGTTCCCATCGTGCAGCACCGCGCGTGCTTTGAGCGCGGCGACCTCGTCGTTGGTTCCCGCGACCATGATCGAGTGCCGGTTCGCCATGCGATCGGTGGCCCAGGCCACGTAGATCTCTTCCAGCATGCTCTGCCGGATTCCGCCCCGGATTCCGCCCCGGGTTCGGTCGGCGGTCACGTAGAAGTCGAGCGCCGCACTCGCCCCGTCGCGGAGGAGGAGGGACGCTGCGGCTTCGTCGGTGTCGATGAAACGGTGGACCTGGTCGAGGTAGCTGGCGCCCACGCGTTGCTCGATCAAACGCAGGGCTCCCCGGGATTCGACCGCGGCCAGCTGTGCCGGGTCGTCCAGGAGTCGGATGGTTGCCCCGTGTTCCTGGGCGAGGGCGAGGACGTCGGCGAGCAGCGGGGTGGAGGCCATGCCTGCCTCATCGATGAGGAGGACGGTGTTGCTGTCGATGCGGTACTGGTCGGACTCTTGCTGCTCAGGTGACCCGTGGCGGTGAACGTTGACGAGCTTGTGCGCAGTCTCCGCCTCCACCTTGATCTCTTCCGCGGGGACCGTCGACGCCGCCTCGGTCGGCGCCAACGCAAGAACCCGACCGCCGCCGGCTCCGACCGCGCGGGCGAACGCGCGCATGGCCGTGGTCTTGGCCGTTCCGGCCGGGCCAATCCCCACCTCGAGGAGCCGGCCACCGGACGCGAAGCGGCGGGCCAGCTCCACCCGGGATGCATCCAACGGGTACGCGCTGGCCACGTTCAACGTCTCGATCGTGGCGGTGAAAGTGTCAGGGTCGACGGTGAAGCCGGCGACGGTGCGGGCCGCGTCGATGAGGCTGTCTTCGATCGCGAGGATCCGCGTCGACGTGAACCGCTCGGTCCCGTGCACCCGGTACACGGACTCGCCGTCCTGGCGCCGCAGCTGCTCCGGGACCGGGTTCGGCGCCGGGGCGCTGACCGCGATCACGCGAGCCATCACGGCCTGGGCGACCTGGTCGGCGATCTGTTGGGAGTCGGCGCCGGGGTGCACGTTCACGATCTCGCCGATGATCTTGATCGCGGCCAGCCGCCACTCGGCGCGCTGGCGGGACAGGCTCTTCGGGGCGCTCTTGCCCTTACGTGTTTCCAAGGTTGCACGCTGCGCCAGGCTCAGCTACACCGTCTTCGGCGGGCTGTGGCCGTGCTTGGCGACGTACTCCTGGGCGAGGGTTTCGTAGGCGTCTTCAATCGCCGCCCGCCGGGAAGAGAACGAGTTCCGCAGTTCCAGGCTGATGCCTGCTATCTCGCGGACGCTGCGCTTGTTCCGCCCCCGCGTCTCATCGACGAAGCTCACGCCAAGGCGGTCACGGACCTACTGCTCGACTAGGGTGTTGTACCGTTCGGACGCGGCCACACCGAGCGCGTGCAGCACACGACCGTCCAGCGACCGCCACTTCCCGTCCAGGCCCTGAACCTTCGTGGACACGGCCCCATGGGTGTGCAGGTTCGGGTCGCCGGTACGGGAATCACGGTGCTCGAACGCGGTGGCAACGAACCCGTGCGTGTCGACCTGGGCGACACCACCGGCACCGACCCGGGTGACGCCGGCTTCGGTTTCGAGGCAGGCGACCGAGGCCTGCCACGCCGCATTGTGTGCCTCGCGGACCTGCGGGGAGGTGGCTGATCGCCGAGGGCACAGAGCACGGACACGCTCTTCACCGGGGTGAACACCAGGTCATAACCGGCAACAGGTTGCCGGGCTGCCTTGCCCATTTGGGACAGGTGCGTGGCCACTTCCGCGTCCGTGCCGGGTCGCTGCAGCGTGGCCGCGATGCGGGCGGCGGCGATGTTCCATCGTATCAGATCGCGTTCCACCCCGGCCTCGGGGCGGCGCTCGTTCTCCGCTTCGAACACCTGGTAGGCGTCGGCGATGGCGTCGTCCCAGCCGACCTGTTTGGGCTGGATCCGCGGGAACCGGCGCCCCAACCGGGACGCCTGCACAGCATCTTCCGGGGACGCTTCCCCGGCGATGGCAGCCCGGATCGCGGCTTCCGCGTCCGGGTGCAAGCCATCGCCAAACAAGGCCTGCATCCAGAGAGGTCGGCGCCTGGATCGAGGACCGCTACAACCGGCGCCGCCGACACACCTCCCTCGGCCAGGTCAGCCCCGTCGACTTCGAACTGCAATACTCAAGCCAGAACGCGGACTTCGCTAAAGCCGCATAACCCCGTGTCCACTAACCGGGGGCAAGGCCAGACACGGCCTGAGCCAAGTAGCGGTATCCGTCGGCCGACGGATGGAAACCGTCGTCTGCGAAGAAGTTGGCCAGGTCGTCGGGCATCGCGGTCGAGGTCACCCACGTGACAGATGGCAGCGGCGCGCATATTTACTGAGACACCCGATCGAGCCTCGTGGCTTGCTCAGCTAAGTACAGACGCAACGTTGCGGGCAATGAAGGGAATGTTTTGAAGGCCGGAATACCAACGACTGTGACTTCACCAGCGCGGCCGGCGAGGTCATCAACAATGGCGGCGAGGTCATCGCCCCATTGTTCAGGCGTCCGTCCCGCGAGGACGTCGTTCGCCCCAGCGAGTAAGACGGCGCGATCAACGGATTCCTCCACCTGCGGCAGAAGCTTGTAGAGGATTCTGCGAGCAGTCGCGCCATGCTGCCCGAAGACGGTTTATGCAACCGGCCGATCCAAACTAAACGCCAGTTCCTGGGCCAGGGCCGGCGCGAATCCTTCGTCGTGGGTGGCGACGCCGCAGCCCACCGCGGTGGATTCGCCGACTACTGCGATTCGGAAGGGTGCTTGTGCCTCATCTCCCACGACTCCGAAGGTCGGCCCCGACGCCTCAGGAAGCAGTTTCATGTTTGCTCCGGCTTGTCGTTTTTGCAGCATGACTAAGGGCATCAGCAGGGGAATCATCGTCGCCCCTCGCCCCTCGCCCCACGTGCATGTGAATCGTCGGGCGCCGGAATGGTCCAGTACGAACCCGGTGAGGTGCGTTCTTTCCGTATGCCGGAGATGACGCCGGCGCAAACGCGTTCCTTCACCCAAGCGCCGGCCGGACCGGACAGCTGCAGGCTCCTCGGGACGTCATCTCGTCCAACATGTTGTATCAGTCCACTGTGTCGTCCGAGGCTGAGGCATCGGATAAGGAAACCAATGGACACGCCCGTGGGTGGCTTACTGCGAAGGTAAGCCAACGCGGTCAGCGCGGCATGGCCGCCTATGGGAGCCGCGATCGCGCATCCCATGTGCAAACGCTCCCCCGCATTAACTGCCACATTGAGGCAGTCGCCAGCGCCGATGATGTTGGCATACTCCTCATGCTGCGACGTTTCCGTGACGAGCAGCCTTCCAGCTGCGTCCGTGGCGAGGCCACTCTCTTGCGCGAGCGCTGGCACCGTGAACGAGCCAGCCCAAATAGCCAGGTCGTTGCGCACGATTCGCCCGTCTTCGAGTTCCACGGAGTTGACGTGCACACCCGCCTGACCCGCAACGACGCGGCTGAGGTCGCCGATCGGGCCGCAGTCTCCGCCTTGGTCGACCGGTAGACCCTCACGCTGGACGCGGCCGACACCGCAAGATCGACAAGCAGGGCGACGACTATTTGGTGGCCGGGTACATCCAGCCGCGTACGTCGTCGACGTCAACGATCAGGGCTGATCCGCCGCGCTGGGCCAGATCGGGGCGAGCCGCTCGAGGAGCGCCTTGGTGGTCCCCAGCACCGAGCCGCGGCCGCCGCCAACGACCCACTGCGCCATCATCGCGTCGATCGCGCCGAGGTAGGCGCCGGCGATGACGTGCTGCATCGCGGGGGCCAGGCGGCCAGGCTCTCGGCGCACAAGCCCGACGATCCGCTCGACCCACTCCCGGTTAGCAGCTGCCGATGCGGTGACGAGGGCCAGCGACTGATCGATCGCAGTGTAGGCGACCAGCACCTCGGCGATGTGGTCGTCTATGTAACGCGCGACCGCGAGCGCGGCCGCCTCGGCTACGGCGCGGGGCGGCGCGTCGGGCGAGCCCGCGACGACGCCGTCCCAGGCGCTCAGCCATCGCTTTGGCACCTCGAGCACGATGTGGTCTTTGGTCGGGAACCGGCGGTAGACCGTGCGACGCGACACCCCCGCCACCCTGGCGATGTCCTCCATCGTGACGCGGCTGTAGCCGTCTCGTTCAAACATCGCCAACGCGGCGGTCACAATGTCGGCCTTTGTCTTGGCGTGACGACGTTCGCTCAAGTCGACCATGCATCCATTCTAGCCTGGACCTGGCATGCGGTGTCAGGTGGCATCCTGTGCCGGAAGAGCGGCCCAGGTCGCCCTTGAGGCTGCGCCGATCAGACACGTTGTGCCCCCTGGCACGGTGTGCCATGCTAAGGGCATGCCGGACGAAGTCGACCCTGCACCACCGCGGGCGCGGTGGGCATCCACAAGCCGACCCAAACCCAGACGAGACGGAGGCAGGAAGCGTGAGGCCTGCTATCGGACGCCCAAGGCGCCCGGGCTGCCGCCGGGCGAGCGGCTGCTGGACGCAATGCCCTGGTTGTCCGGTGCAGCAGGGTCCCTTTCCACCGGCAGGCACTGGCGGTCCACTCCGCGCTGCGCCTCGTCTCGATTGCACTCGCTCATGGGGCTTCCCGAGACTCTGGAGACGGCTCGCGCTGACGGACGGACCGCCACCGACATCAACACCCGTTAGCTGCATCTATCCACAGGAGCGTCCCGCATGTCCACAACCATCAGCGCCATCAGCGCCACGACCGCAGCGAACTTCACAGGCAACACCCGACGCTGGCCCCTGTGTGCTGACCCCGATGGCGCGCTCCAAGCCGCGCACGTGACTTGATCGTTGGGACAGTTTTTTGCAGCCTGAAGACCCCACCGGAGGAGTTGCGCGCCCGTCGCGACGCCTCGCGGCCCCCGAGGAGCGGCACCGGGTGCTCGACCAGGGCTTCGACCGGCTGGCCCAAGCGGTGCGCTGTATTGGCCCACGCGGCCGTTCTCCCCTGGCTCGACCCGGAGGTGCTCATCAACGGGTTCGGCCCCCTGGGTGCTGCTGGGGGGGTGTGTGATCGTGTTCGTCGAGACCGGCCTCGTGATTCAATTTCGACCAATGGAGACACCGTGACGCTATCCAGAACCCACACCATTATCTATTGCGCAATCGACACGGAAGCAGACGGACGATGAGTACCGCAAAGATCAATAACGTCCACGAGCGCCGTATCGCAGCTGAACCCGAGCGGGTCTGGGATCTCTTGATGGAGATGTCGGGTCGAGATGATAAGTTGTGGCCGCCCGGCGTCCCGGCCCTGCGTTTTGATGGCCCGGTGGCTGAGGGCGCCCTCGGCGGACATGGCCCGATGCGTTACAAGGTGACATCTGTGGACCCCACCGCCGGCAACCTCGTGTTCCGCTTTTGTGAGCCGACCGGGCTGGTGGGGCACCACTCCTTCCACGTGCGAGCCGACGGGGAGACCGGTACCTTGCTGCGGCACGAGGTCGTGGCCACACCACACGGCTGGATGCGGGTGCGATGGCCGCTGATCATCGGGAGGATCCACGACGCAGTGCTTGAAGAGGTGTTGGATCGGGCAGAAGTCGCCACCGGGAATGTGCCGTCCCGGCCACACCAACGTTCCCGCTGGGTGCGGGTGCTATTGGCGTTGGGGGCGCCACGACCCCGTGCTCAGGCGGTGCTTCCGTCCTCGTCAGCTTGCCAATCGCTGACGCGAGTCGACTGGGCGGACGCCTACCGAATGGTCTTGCCGCCGAACGCACCACAGGACCCAGAGGTGTGGCGACAAGTCATGTCCGATCTGAGCAGAAGTAGCCGGCTGCTCCGCCTCCGGATAGCTGGAGGCGACGTGCTGCGACGTTGGACAGGCGCGCCGAACCTCGGCCCTGAAGGTCCGTTCCCGGTGCTGCAAAGCACCTCGAGCGAGGTCCTGGTGGGTCTGGACGACCGTCATTTGAACTTCCGAGCTTCCCTCAGCCTCGTCTCTCAGGCGGACGGTAGGCCACATCTCGTTGTCACCACAGCGGTGATGTTCCACAACGTATGGGGCCGGCGCTACCTAGCCGTGATCAAACCGTTCCACCGCCGACTTGTTCGGAGGGCGATGCACCGGGCCGCCCAACTTGTCACTCCCTCGCCAACCTCCACGCTGGACGGGCATTCTTCCAATCCGGCTCGTGTCGAGGCGCAGGATCGGCCGGCATGAGCAGGATCGACCTGACTAAGGGCCGAGGTGAGTTTGGAAGCATGGTCGTGCGAGCCGAAGTAGGGTCGTTGCCTTGCTGAGCGGACGTGACGGTGCAGGACGCCTCCGTAGCCTGCGATCTCCCCGGGGAGATCGACGTTTCTGGGCGGGACCGAGGTCGACCCCGTGAGGATGTGGATAGCGGGGAGGGCCTGCGCTGACCACCGCGGCGGTAGAAGTCGGCGACTCCGGCATGCTCGGCACCCATCCGCCGCGCAACGCCCGTAGCGGGCAGCGGAATCCGCTGAGCACGAAGGCCGTCGTCTCAGCCAGCACAACGCCCGCTGCGAGTCCGCGCTCCTCCCTGATCGGCATGCGACGATCAGCTAGATCGCATGGCTGGGTTGGCGAGGAACTTCCGACCAAATGTGCTCGTGTGGAGTGGACGGGATGGGACGGTGGGCTTGCCCCGGCTCGCCATGTCGGTCATATTGGACTGACGAGGTCGTTCGTCACGTGTCGCACCGGCGAATCCGCCCAGATACTCCGTCTGCATCGCGCAGCCGAGAGAACCTGCAGCAGTCCGGAGTTTCGGCGCTCCCAGAGGGAGCATGCTGGGGCCGCTCTCCTTGAACCGGAGCCCATGTCAAACAAGGAGCCACCCATGCGGACGATCGGGGAACTGGCCAGCGCCTTTGGAATGCAACCATCGGCGCTGCGCTACTACGAACGACTTGGATTGCTCCACTCGAGCAGACGGTCCGACGGCGGCCGCGTTTACGACTCTGCCGGGGAGCGGCGACTGGCCTTCATCCGGCTCGGCCAACAGGCGGGCCTGTCGCTCGAGGAGATCGAGTCGATGCTGGTTGGGAGCGAAAGCGGTCCGTGGCGTCCCTCGGCTCAGCGCCGACTCGTGTCCATCAAGGAGCAGCTGCTCTCCTTGGAGGAAGCCCAGGACGTTCTCGAGCGGGCGCTGAGCTGCCCAGACGAGCATCCGCTGGAGATGTGTAAGCATGCCCAGCGGAAGGTAGATGCCGTCTTGAGTCACTTGCCGCCTCCAGCGCGAACTCCCAGGCAGATGCCATCGCACCCCGAGGCGGCGAGCAAGGATCGCAGCCAAACGGCGCGAGGCCCGGCGTAGCCACCGCGGTCTTACTGCCTGGGCTGGGGCGACCGCGCGTGTTGCGTCGCCGCTTCCTCGGCGTCGGGCGGATTCGGTGCTTGACTTGAACTGGAGTTCAAGGAGGACCGTGTCCGTTATGACAACCAAAACCAAAGCCGTGGGGTTGGCGCCCCGCCGCCCGCCCAAACCGATTCTGAACGCCTTTTTTCTCCCCCGCGGGATCCTCGGCTACGTGGGCGGTTTCCTGATGAGTCGAGGTGTCGATCAGCAAGGCGAGATCGCCGACCTGATCACGGCCCCCGGCTCTGACCTTTGCGAACTCGGATCAGGCCCCGGCCTTCTGGCCGCGGTCCTCGCGGATCGGCACCCGCATCTGCGCTTGCATCTGGTGGACCCGTCCCCCGTGATGAGGTCTCAGGCAGCACGACGGTGCGCGAGGTTCATCGACGCCGGGCTCGTCAGTGTCAACGACGGCACCGCCGAGAGCCTGCCCCTGGCCGCCGGGTCGTGCGACACTCTCGTCGCGGTCAACTCGATCCTCATGTGGCCGGACCTCGCTGCAGGCCTGGCCGAGATTTCGCGCGTGCTCAGACCCGGCGGGACCCTTGTGCTGTCATGGCACAGCCCTGCCGCACCATCATCGGCCTCGCGACGCCTTGCGCTCACCGTGTACCAAATCGCCGAGATCAGCGCAGCGCTGACAGTGACCTTCAGCGGCGTGCAGCGCATCGACCTGGTCCACTCAGTGGCATGGGTGGCCCGACGTCGTGGCTGAGTCTCAGCGCGCCGGAGGCAGCCTTCCCGTGCGCTAGATGTAACTCCCAAGGAGGTTGTGAANCTAGATGTAACTCCCAAGGAGGTTGTGAACGGCGTGGCTTGAGTTAAATGGGCGAGGACCTCCGGTATCGAAGTGGGTAACCACACTCACTCGATTTCCAGGAGGCCCTCGTGTCCCACGCTAACGCTTTGTTGTCCCCGAAAGGTCGATTGCTGCTCGCCCGCCGCGTCGTTGTCCATGGCTGGAACCTTCGGCGGGCCGCGAAGAGTATGAGTTGCTCGCCGGCGACGGCGAAGAGTATGAGTTGCTCGCCGGCGACGGCGAAGAGTATGAGTTGCTCGCCGGCGACGGCGAAGAAGTGGGCCGACCGGTATCGGGCCGCTGGTGAGGCCGGCATGCGCGACCTGTCGTCACGCCCGCTGACCTCGC
>NZ_SOGK01000027.1:0-3022 GCF_004564305.1 Cryobacterium sp. TMT3-29-2 | reverse complement strand
GTTCGAGGGCCTTCAGGCGACGCTGCAACATCCACTCCGGCTCGCTCTTGAGGTTGGAGATGTCGGTCACCACCTCCGGCGAGATGCCACGGCGAGCGGAGGCCCCGGCGGCGTCGGAATCCGACCAACCGAATTCATACACGCCGAGCCCCGAAAGTTCAGGGCGGTCAAGCAGGACGTCAGACATATCTACCTCTTCTGCCACCCCGACAACCCGGATATTAGTCCGGTCATCCCGTTCGGTCTCCGTGAGGAGACCGGCTGGAACGAGTTGCGGAGGCGGCTCAGGTGCGCACCGCTGAAAGTTCAGTGACGATCAGGGCCACGCCGTGCTGCGTCGGGGTCATCTGGACCACGAGCATAAAAATACTGGATTACTTCACTTTAGGCTTCAGGATTTCATCTGGCTACAGTGCGGCCGGCTTTGGCGGGTCACTGGCAGGTCGAGAGATGGTTCGCCAACGGCCGGCGGAGCCCTCGGCGGCCTCCGGGGTACGCCGAACGCCTGCGGGAGCTTAGAGTGATCGGATACTCGCGTACGCGAAACGCTCCAACAGGGCGTGCCCGACGCGTCCATGCAGCGTGAAGTCCGAGGAGTCCCATGACCGACACCATTGCCCCCATCGCACCGGCCCACGGCGTCGGCCTGACCGACGCCGCCGCACTGAAGGTGCGCAGCCTGCTCAGCCAGGAGGGTCGCGAAGACCTGAACCTGCGCGTTGCCGTGCAGCCCGGAGGCTGCTCCGGCCTGATCTACCAGCTCTACTTTGACGAGCGCATCCTCGACGGCGACGTCGTCGTGGACTTCGACGGCGTCGGGGTCGTGCTCGACAAGATGAGCGTGCCGTACCTCGAAGGTGCCTCAATCGACTTCGAGGACACCATCGCGAAGCAGGGCTTCACGATTGACAACCCGAACGCCGGCAGCAGCTGCGCCTGCGGCGACTCCTTCAGCTAGAGCCCACCCTTCAGTCGCGCCTGGTCGTCCCGGCGCAATCCGCGGAAGCCGACGCAGGGTAGACGCGCGCCTGCCTATCCGACCTGCGGCGCGAGCACCAGCCACCCGGACTGGCCCGGTGTCAGCGGGCGCCGACGACCATCCACTTCGCCGCCCGGGCGCGCAGCCCGAGCGTCACCGCGCGTGCGCCCAAGTAGCCGAAGGCGAACGCGGCCATCAGCCAGGCCAGCCCCGCGGCGCCCGACGGGGCCAGCACCAGCACCGCGAGGGCCAGCGGCACGAACGCGGCCAGGTTCACCAGCCCGGTCAGGGCCAGGTAGCGCGCGTCGCCGGCGCCGATCAGCACCCCGTCGAGCACGAAGACAACTCCGCCGAGCGGAACCGACAGTCCGAGCACGATCAGGGTCGCCGGTAACAGGTCGCTGACCTCGGTCGCGTTCGTGAACGCTCGGCCGAGCACGCCGCTCCCGGCGATCACCAGCAGTCCGAGGGCGGCCCCGCTCAGCACGCCCCACTCGAGGCAGCGTTTGAGCACCGCGCGCACCTCGGCTAGGTTGCCGGCGCCGAGACCCCGGCCCACCAATGCCTGTGCCGCGATCGCGAGGGCGTCGAGGGCGAATGCCAGGGTGGCGAATAGGGTCATCGCAATCTGAAAGGCGGCCAGCTCGGGAGAACCGAGGCTCGTGGCCACGAACACCGCGAGCAGCATGGCCGCACGCAGGCTCACCGTGCGCAGGAACAGCCAGCCGCCGGATGCCGCACCGCGCAGCATCCCGGCCCGATGCGGGCGCAAAGGCGCGCCCTCGCGGCGGGCGTGGCGGCCGACGACGGCCAGGTAGACGGCGACCATCGCCCACTGGGCGACGACCGTGCCGAGCGCGGATCCGACGATGCCGAGACCCAGGCCGTAGATGAACACCGCATTCAGCAGGATGTTGACCGAGAACCCGATCCCGGCCACCCACAATGGGGTGCGGGTGTCCTGCAGTCCGCGGAGCAGGCCGGTCGACGCGAAGACGAGCAGCATGGCCGGCAGGCCGAGCATCGAGAGGCCCAAGTAGCTGACGGCCGCGGCGGTGACGGCAGGCTCGGCGCCGAACGCCCCGACGAGCAGTGGTGTGGCGAACCAGCCCACGATGGCGAGCAGCACGCCGAGACCGAGGGCCAGCCAGAGCCCGTCAATGCCGACGGCGACCGCACGGCGGGGGTCGCCGGCCCCGAGCCACCGGGCCACGGCGGGCGTGGTGCTGTAGGCCAGGAACACCATCAGGCCGATGACCGTCTGCAGAACGGCGCTGGCCAGGCCGAGTCCCGCCAGCGGAACGGCGCCGAGGTGCCCGACCATGGCGGAGTCGGCGAGAAGGAAGAGCGGTTCGGCGATGAGCGCGCCGACGGCGGGAATGGCGAGGCGCAGGATCTCGCGGTCGATGGGCTGCGGGCGAAGCACGGTGACAGTGATCCCAAGACTCTAGTTCAGCCGTTCCGAACCCGGTCGTCGAGCCTGCCTCGATGGTCGATCCCATCCGGTGGTCGAGCTCGCCTCGGTGGTCGAGCCCAACCGGTGGTCGAGCCTGTCGAGACCCGGCGACCCAACCTTCGGNCACGGAAGCAGGCGCACGTTAGATGATCCGCCGCGAGCTGCAACCTGCGCCGCGGAACCGCCCCCGGCCCCCCGGGTGGGCCGTCGAGCCAACGCCACAGTCCCTAGAAGAAAACTACGAAAATACTTCTCCACAACATGACATACTCTCGACTACGTGTGCCCATTAAGGTATCCTTGGAACATGATGAACCTCGCGGAAGACCTCAGGCAGGCGGCCGAGGCTGTGGCCCTGTTGGGCTCCTCGAGTGCGGACTATGAGGCTCTGCCCGATGCCGCCCTGTTGGCTGGTCAGAGGCAGATCGCGTCGGCCCGCCGGTTGCTCGACACCCGCGCCGCGTGGATGGCGGGCACCATCGCCCGCCGGTCCCGGCCGGAGCTTGGGCACTCCGGGTTGGCGGCGCGGCAGGGGTTCCTGTCCCCGGAGGCTTTGATCCAGAAGTGGACCGGGTCCTCGAAGGGCG
>NZ_SOGK01000050.1:0-18011 GCF_004564305.1 Cryobacterium sp. TMT3-29-2 | reverse complement strand
CACCAATAGCGCCGGCCGAGTCGTGGTGTCGTCGAACCGCCGCCTAGCAACCGGGGAATCGCTACGCAGTGACGGGTATCGAAACGCCGAGCGGATGCCCTGTTCGCGCTCGAGATCGTACTCATCTAAGCGCGTCGACGACACGACCCAGACCAATGCGGCATCCGCCAAGTCGATGGATTCTCGCGACGCCCACAACCCGACTCGCCTGCAATCGCGGGCTCCCATGCCGGGGATCTCTACCGGCGAACTGAGACTGAAGGCCGTAAACGGCATAGGAAAGCGGCAGGACCGAAGTGAGTGCTGGGAATGGGGTGTTGAGCGCGGTAGCTAGAATCTGCCGCCCTTCGCTGCGACTTGGGCTGCGAGCAATAAGAACGAAGACCTCTCCAATTAGCCTCACCATTCCATCCTGAAGGCGCTAACGTCACCCAAGTCATGAGCGCGCCCACACAGCTTTCCGCAATTGATTGGCGCGACACGACGACGCCTCCCTGATCCGGCGCAATGGCCCGGCGATGATGGCCCAAGGCCACGCACACTGTCGCAACCGGGTCGCTGACCGCGCCGATGGGTCTGAACTATTTCGGGTCCAACCAGTAACAACTGTGCTCAACCAGACATGTAATAGGTATGGGGTTGAAACCAACAGGTGAAAGTAGTGCAGCTCGGTTCGGGGAACTGTCCGACTGCACGTATGCCGACGTGCTGCGATTCGTGCGGCGCCGATCCGGTCCGGATTCGGCAGATAGCTACAATCGCCACAGACCCCCTACCGGCATCGGCGGCAAATCACCCATCGACCGCGTTCACAATGTCAGTGGGACGAACAGCTAGCGCGGTCGCCTACGCCAGCGACCACCTCATGGCGAGTGCGATCCGAGTCGCCAGCGCCACAGGGTACCCACCGTCCACGAGACCATCCACTATCGACTGAAGTTCGTCATCAGTCGCAGCCGCAGCCGCAGCCACCTTCCAGATGAGCCCCGCCGCGGCCAGCGACCGGTGGGCGGGCCATTGACGATATTATCGCCAAGTGCTCCGTTATCGGGGTTGCTCGCCATCGTTTTTGCTTCCAGTCGTCAGTGGGCTTGCCTAGTCCGCCAGCCATGACCTGAGTGCTGAATGGAAATTCTTGGCCGTGTGGCGTCGAGGTGGGGTCGCCCCCGCGCTTGAACTGCCCCAAGGTCAGCAACTGGCGAGATGACCGTGGCAATGATTCGCCGATAACAGGCAAGGAATAGCGGCAGCCCCGCCTCAACCACACGCTGCGGTTTCAAATACCGCTCCCTCGTAGGGGAGCATGAATACCTCAGAGTGATGCCCTGACATTGCCGGTGTTCGTAGCGTCGATGTATGGATTTCATCAATGAGCTCATCATCGCGGCGGTTGCCTCCCCGTGGCTCTATCTAGTCATGTTCGCTGTAGCACTCGTCGACGGCTTCTTCCCGCCGATTCCCAGCGAGATGGTGCTCGTCGCGGCAGCGGCCGCAGCAGCATCGTCCGGCGGCCCGAACCTCCTCGTGCTCGGCGCGGTAGCGGCCGCGGGTGCAATGATCGGCGACAACATCGCATACGCCATCGGCCGTTCCGTCGGAAACGCGCGCTTCCGATGGATGCGCCGACCGCGTGTCGCCGCCAGCTTGGACTGGGCGCAGCGACGTCTCCAGAGCAATGGCACGGGCCTAATCCTCGTTGGACGCTTCATCCCGGTCGGACGCGTGGCCGTCAACATGTCCGCCGGTGCTGTCGGGTACCCCTGGCGTCGGTTCCTCCCTCTCAGCGCCGTTGCCGGAGCTACCTGGGCGGCATACAGCGCGGGTCTCGGCCTAGTGGCGGGGCAATGGCTTACTGATCAGCCTCTGCTGAGCGCGCTCCTGGGAATATCTT
This sequence comes from Cryobacterium sp. TMT3-29-2, assembly GCF_004564305.1. Lineage (NCBI taxonomy): Bacteria > Bacillati > Actinomycetota > Actinomycetes > Micrococcales > Microbacteriaceae > Cryobacterium > Cryobacterium sp. TMT3-29-2. Next base: position 16,120 of record NZ_SOGK01000050.1, on the reverse strand, counting down.
TGGCGCTCGTCATCAGCGTTGTTATTGATCAGCTGATGGGAATTCGCCGACGTCAAGTTTTGGCCCGCGCTAAGAACGACTCCGGGAAAGATGCCCTGGCCAACGCTCCCCAGTACAGCATGACAAAATGAACTATATGGATAGATCCGGGCAGCGCAACAGGAAAGTCGCCGGTCCTCTGGTACTCCTGATAATCTCCGCCGTCGCTTTAGCCACCGTTCTAGTCCCGATCCACACCGTTTTCTACGGCACAGCGCTTCCGATAGCCTTACTCCTCGGCTCCATGCTCACCGGTGCTCTGCTGGTCGCGATCCCGAATCCGCGGTTCGCCATCGGGCTGTTCTTGGTCGCGGCTTTCTTCCTGCCCTTCTTCGTTATCCCGGAAAGTGTTGGGCCGTGGCCGTGGACGGTACCCGCACTCATCACCTTTGCCGCATTCGTCGCCGTGGTCACCTTTTTGCACGGCTGGAGAATGGGCCTGACTCCGCTGCTCGTCGGCATCGCCGGCTCTCTTGCCGCGCCTCTGCTGCAGCCTCGGGTCGCGGCAGCGAACCCACCTACCGCCGATCTCATCGTCGCCACGTCCATCAGCATCGTCGCCTATTTCGTCGCCATACTTCTGGCAGGCCGAATCCGCGCCAAAAGGGAGCTCGCGCGTGAGCGGGAGTCTACCGCGCTGGAGCAGTCCCGCCGAGTGCTCATGGAGGAGCGCAACCGTATTGCTCGGGAACTGCATGATGTGGTGGCGCATAGCCTGTCGCTCATCCAAGTTCAAGCATCCAGCGCACGCTACCGTGTACCCGATCTCGCCGACGACGCTGCCAGAGAACTGGACGAAATCGCCGCCACCGCTCGCGGATCCCTGACGGAGATGCGCAGGCTTCTAGGTGTGTTGCGGACTGACGGCCAGACGGTCGAGCTCGCTCCGCAAGAGAGCATCGAAGACATTCCGTCCCTGGTGGACAGCACCCGCCGAAGCGGCGTTGACGTCGCTCTCGAACTCATCGCCGTGACCCCGGCTGTCCCTGAGACCGTTCAGATCGCAGCTTTCCGCATTGTCCAAGAGTCGCTAAGCAACGCGGTTCGTCATGCCCCGGGCGCAGTGGTGTCTGTCCACGTGCGGACGGAACCATCTATGCTGCGGCTGCGCGTGCACAATACCGCCGCCGGGATATCGTCGACGCAAGGCGCCGGCCACGGACTGACCGGGATGCGAGAGCGTGTCGCGCTCCTCGGCGGCAGCCTCGAGGTTGGTGCCGATACTGACGGCGGCTGGACAGTCAACGCCGTGCTGCGCTGGGACCAGGACCAGGAGCCGAACGCCGAAATGGAAAGAACGTGACCATCAACGTACTCGTTGTCGACGACCAAGCAATGGTGCGCGCCGGCTTTTCGGCGCTCTTGGACGCACACGAGGGCATCAATGTCGTGGGGCAGGCCGCAGACGGCGCCGAAGCTGTATCCCTTTCCGTCCGCCTCAACCCCGACGTGATCCTCATGGATGTGCGGATGCCGCACCTCGACGGGATCCAAGCGACCAAACGCATCTTGGGCTCCTCCTATCCCGCAGCGCACATCCCACGCATCCTCATGCTCACCACATTTGATATCGACGATTACGTTTACGACGCTCTTCAGGCCGGCGCGAGCGGTTTCATCCTCAAGGATGCGCTAGCCGAAGAGCTGGTGCACGCCGTCCGCGTGGTCGCCGCCGGTGACGCATTGTTGGCTCCGAGTGTGACCCGGCGGATGATCTCTAGATTCGCGGCCCAGAAGCCGCGTGAATCGCGAACATCGGCTTTGCTTGCCGACCTCACCGATCGCGAGCGTGAAGTGCTCGTGCTCATGGGCGAGGGCAGATCCAACAAAGAAATCGGGGCATCGCTTTTCATCGCGGAGCAGACGGTGAAGACGCACGTGGGCAAGGTGCTGGCAAAGATCGGTGCGCGCGACCGAGTGCAGGCCGTGATCTTCGCGTACGATGCCGGCCTCGCCGAGCCCTCATAGCTTCTCGACCACCGCTGTTTCTCAGCCCAGGTATGAGTCGAGCCGAAACCGCAGGTTGATGTGCGTCCCGACGCCGCATTCACAGGCTCCTTGGACAACGACCCAGGAGGTCCTTATGTCGTTCGACCAAGTTCTGCCCACGGCGCCGCCGACCGCTCGCACGAACGTGCGCGAGATCGCAATCGACTTTGTCCGAGCACTGTGATCCGCCCACTTCGATCCCTCTTCCAGCGAGGAGCAGATGGCAGCCATCAAGGCTCGAGGGATTCCAACGCGGAGATGAGCGCCACTCTCTTCCTCGCCGAATCCACAGTCAAAACCCACGCATACGAGCACGGCCTGATACGCACGTGAACTGGTCGCGCCAGGGCCTCTCAGGCCCCTTCCGACGCCCTGCGGACACTGAAAAGTCCGCCGTTGGGGAACACCACGCGATTAAGCGCAACCTCGCGGTGACCTCGAACGTGGACAAATGGGCCTTGTGTCACCCATCTATGTGGATGTCGGGCCTGAAGCGCTTGTTGGTCGACCCGAGCGCGACACGTCGTTGAGCGATGACATCGCCTATGGGCTGGACGTGCTTCACACTAGGTTGATCGATTGACAGAATATACAGACTGGTCTACATTTTAGGGATGACCACACTCTCCACTAAGGGCGACGCAACGCGTCAGCGTCTCACCGAGTCGATGCTCCAACTTATTCAAGACAAGGGGTACCACGGTGCCGGCCTTACTGCGGTACTCGAACACTCGGGCGCTCCGAGGGGGTCGTTGTACTACCATTTTCCGGGCGGCAAATCGCAACTGGGAAGCGCCGCCATTGTTCTGACTGCCGAACAGTTCCGGTTTTCGATCACGGAAGGCATAGCGATGACCGATTCCGTTGACGGGTTTGTCGACGCTGTGGTCGAGGGGCTTACCGGGCAGCTAGTCGGGAGCGACTTCCGTGCCGCCTGTCCCGTCGCCGCTGTCACGCTCGACGCCGGGTCTGGAGATGCGCAGCTTCGTGCAGCGTGCCGCGACGCCTACGCATCGTGGATTGCAACGCTTCAGGCGTACCTGGCGTCGTCCCACGCAGGTGACACTCGTGGCCTGGCCACGGCGGCAGTCTGTCTCATCGAAGGCGCGCTGGTTGTGTGCCGCGCGCAACGGAGCACAGAGCCGCTCGTCTCTGCTGCCAGAGCGCTGAAACTCCTGTTTGAACCCGGCAACACCCAGGGGGGAGACCGTTGAGCGACTCTCGGACGGCACTTGTCTTCGGAGCGAGCGGATTCATCGGCCGGTGGCTGGTGCGTGAGTTGCTCGCGCGAGGGGTCGCGGTCGTCGCGGCTGTGCGAAGCGAACGCTCGTATGCCCAACTCTCCTTGTGGCTCGCCGCCCACGGTACGGGTCAGCAAGTGGATCATGTCCTCGTCGACTTCGATGATGCGCGCCTCGGGCTCGACCCGGCGGATCGTTCGATCGGCGGTGTAACCGAGGTCTACAACGTCGCAGGTGCCTATCGTTTCGGAATGACGATCAACCAGGCACGTGCAGCCAATGTCACATCATCCGAGCGGATCGTAATTTTCGCCTCGCAGCTGCCCTCCCTGACCAGGCTGGTACACCTCTCCGGCTATCGGGTGGGCGGACAGGACCCAGCACAAGTGCCGTGGTCTTCCGCGCGAGTGGAGGCGGAGTACGCACGCTTGGGCGCCTACGAGGCATCCAAGGTCGAGTCCGATGCCGTGGTCCAAGCCACCGCCTCAAAACTCGGCGTTCCCTGGACCATCGTGAATCCAGCGACCGTAATCGGAGACTCGGTCACGGGCGAGTCAGAGCAGCTCCTCGGCATCGCCGGCACCATCCGCGAGCTGCGAAGCGGGAACCTTGCGGCATTGCCAGGCGGGGACGACACGTTCGTTCCCGTCGTGACTGTTGACTACCTTGCGGCATTCATGGCTCTCCTCCCAACCGTGCCAAGCACCCGGAGCCAATCCTTCTGGCCCCTCGATGACGCGACACCGCCGCTCCCAACGATGTTGACGATGCTCGCGAAGCATCTCGACGTCCGCGCGCCCCGGTTTCGAATTCCGGTCCGGCTCCTACGCGCACTGCCACCGGGAATCACGAAAGCCCATCCCGAAACGTTGAGTTTCCTCTCCTCAGATCGGTACCCGACATCCTCGGCGAACGATCTCGCGGAAAGCCACGGACTGCATCACCCCGACGTGACCGTCTCACTCAAGCGATGGGCGGACTACCTCGTCGCCCATCGTTTTGGCATAATTCCCCCTTCGGCGGCAGTGCGAACGTTCACGAGTCACGCCGGTGTTCGCACCTTTTCCATTGGGAAGTCCGACGCCCACACGATCGTGTTGCCGGGCCTGCCTGTGAGCGCCGAGACCTGGGCGGAAACAGCCCAACTGGTCGGCGGCTGGGTCCTCGACCTGCCGGGACTGGGGTCGAGCGCGGGATCATCACGTGACTGGCATGCATGGCTCGAATCGGTAATCGGCGACAGCAGAAACGTTCATCTCGTGGGTCATTCGGTCGGTGCCGCCCTGGCTCTGGAATACGCGGCAGATCACCCGGACATCGTTGCGCGCCTTACGCTGATCTCGCCCCATTTTCTTCAGACCCGAGCTGCGCTCACGCAGCGACTGGTCCCGCTCGCATGGGCGTACTTCAAAAGCGTTACTGCTGTGCGTTTGGCAGAAGTGCTCACGGGAAATCAGGACCAAGCCGAGAAGCTTCAGTCGAGCGTCGCGGACCTTCGCCGAGGAAGCGCTCGAGCCACCGCACAACTCCTTCGGGGGGCGGCCCAACCGAAGCGCCGTCGAAATCTTGCTCGGCTGCTCGCTCAGTACCCGGGCGACGTGCAGCTAATTGTCGGGTCGGATGATCCGCTGCTCGTCGACGCGGAAAGTGTCGCAGCGGTGTCACGCGACGGGCGACCCATACCGGTCCACATCATCCACAGCGCGGGCCATCATCCGCAACTGACGCATGCGGCCACCGTCGCACGTCTCATCCATGCCGAGGCCCGAGATGCGGGTCGGCCTCCCGCGCCTCCCGCCCACGCAGACCTTTAATAGTCGTCTCGCTGTACTGAGCCAACAGGTTGGTGACATTCGGGGTCTAAAAAAAGGGAGAACCTCCGGTTCTAGTGGAGATGTCAAAGTCGCCACGAACACGGAGGTTCTCAAACCCCTCGCTAATACCCGTTTGCCCGTTCATGGAAGGTCGTTGCTGATCGAACGAGTGAACATTGATGGTCGCCCGGTCGCCCGGTCTCACACGTCGCCAAAGAACTCGGCATCTCCCGGCAGTGCGCCCATCAGTGGATCAACCGGCACCGCGCGGAGGGGGCGGCCTGCCTCACCAACCGGTCGTCGCGGCAACTGCCCGAGGAAGACCAGGCCCCGGCGCGAGGCCGCTGTGTTCGTGGCCCGGCTGCTGGACCGAGACGGGCCGTTGGGAATCGCGGCCATCACCGGGGTGCCGGCCCGGACCGTCTCTCGGATCCTGGCCCACTATGGCTTCCCGCCGTTGTCTTGGTTGGATCCATTCACTGGCGACACCATTTGTTCCTCCCGAGCCACCTCGAACCGGTATGAACGCGACAAGCCTGGCGAGCTGGTGCACATTGACGTGAAGAATCTCGGTCGCATCCCGGACGGCGGCGGCTGGCGTGCCCTCGGACGAGAAGCGACCGTGGCACACAAACACAAGAAGACCCGCATCGGCTTCGACGACAGCCACGCCGTCATCGACGACCACTGCCGACTCGCCTACGCCGAGATACACGACGATGAGAACGGCACCACCACTGCTGGCGTCCTCCTCCGCGCCGTCGACATCTTCGCCCGCAATGGCATCAGCCGCATCGAACGCGTCATCTCCGACAAGGCCTTCGCCCAGCTCGGCGCCGAGCAACGCTTTATCAAACCGCACTGCCCCTGGACCAACGGCAAAGTCGAACGCGTCAACCGCACCCTCACCACCGGCCGATGAATCCGCTCGCTCCGAAGACAAGTGCCGTTCGAGAGGCGCTCAACGATCTTCCCCCTGGCTGTTGACGGTTCCGAACGGGAGTTTGAGCGCTCTGGCAGCCGAGACCAGCGGCTCCGTGCTCCGTTGCGCGCGGCACACGACCAGCCGCCTCTACCTCAACGCCGGGGCCGGAAACCAACCCCCGACGAACTAACAAACAGCACTACCAGTTCGCCGAGCAGTTTCTCTACTTTGATGCATTTATCGTTCACCTGCCCAATGATGCGAGGGACCAATGCCTGAAGACCTGATCGAGCGCGTCGGAAACGACGGTCGGAGGGATGTGCTGCATAGCCAGACCGTCGATTATTCGTACCGGAGGGCTTCGATCGGGTTCTGCCGTGCGGCACGCCTAGCTGGTAGTGTTCCGGCGAGGAAGGCAATCGCCATGACGATCAGGATGATTGTGGCCACTGGTGCGACCTCGAACCTCAGAACCTGCAGCCCTTCCAAATCCGCCAGGAACGTGCCGGCGAGCAGGCCGTTGGCGGCCGTGCCGACTGCGATCGCTGCTCCGGCACCGAGGACGCTGCCAAGAAAACCTATGAACACCGCCTCGGCGCTGAAGAGTGCGTAGATGCGCCCGGCGCCCATGCCCATCGCCTTCATGAGGCCGATCTCCCGGGTGCGCTCCTGCACGCTCATCAACAGGGTATTGATGATGCCGAATCCGGCGGCTATCAGCGCGATGACGGCGAATGCGTTCAGCAAAGCAACGATTGCGTCGACCACCGTTTGGATGATCCCGATCTGGTCGGCGACCGTGGCTGCAGCAAATCCCTTGCCAGCCAGCGCCGTTTGAATGTCGTCGACCTGCTCGTCTGTGGCGTTGGCGTCGAAGCGCGCCGTTGCCAGGATGGCGCCCTCGGAGGCTGACTGTGGCCGCCCGACACTCTGCGTGGTGTGTAGTTCGTCGAGGAGCGCCTGGTTCAGCGCGGCGCCGGTAGCGAGGATTGTCTCATTCTGTATGCCGGCGACGGTGGCATTGACCTCGTGCATCTCACCGAGGTAATCGACGACGCCGATCTGGATGGTCTTCCCGATCGCGGCTTGCTCGTCGGCGAAGCCGAGGGCGTCGACATACGAGGTGACGAGCAGGATCTGCGGCTCACCGCCGCTGTTGTCGAGCGGGGCGCCGGCGGACAGGTCGGGTGTGGTGAGAGTGGCGCTGTCATTGACGCCGAGAATGAATTTCCCGTGGCCGTCGTACTCGGCGTAGCGCGGGTTAACCTGCTGCACGGCACTGACGTCCACAATGCCTTCAACAGCCCGGATAGCGGCGAGGTCCTCCTCGGTTAGGGCCTCAGCATCAAATTGGGCGAAGCCGGCGCCGACGATTGCGTCGTCAGGGTCATACGGGGCAGGCCCCTCATCGCCCTGACCGGTATCGTCCGTCGCCTTGGTGACAGAGAGCACGTCTTTCGCGCCGAATGCGCCGATCTGAGTTTCGATGTAGTTGGAGACGCCCGTTCCGATGGCGCTCGTGATGGTGAGGGTGAACGCCCCGATGACGATAGCAACTACCGTGAGAACGGTGCGAAGTTTGCTGCGGAGGCTATTGGCGATCGCAGCGGTGAGGATATTGGCGGCATTCATGCGGGAGCTCCTGAAATGGCTGTCGCGGGCACTGCGCGCCCATCGCGGATGAAGAGTTGTCGGTCGCACCGTGCAGCCAACTCGGAATCGTGGGTGACCACGACCAAGGTCATCCCGTACTCCTTGTTCAACGAGAACAGGATGTCCTCAACGAGCCGGCCAGTCCCGGTATCGAGATTGCCGGTCGGTTCGTCGGCGAAGATCACCCGCGGATTGTTGACCAGCGCGCGGGCGATAACGACGCGCTGCTTTTGGCCGCCGGAGAGATTCACGGCTTTGCTTTTCGCTTTATCAGCCATTTCCAACTGGGTGAGCACGGCCATGCCGCGCACCTTCCTCTCGCGGCGGCTGACGCCGGCGATCTTCAACGGCAGCACGACGTTGTCGAGGACCGTCGCGTTCGGGGTAAGAAAGAACTGCTGGAATACGAACCCAAAATCCTGGTTCCTCATCCTGTTGAGTTGGCGCGCACTCAGTTGAGACGAGTCGACGCCGTCGATGCGAAGCGCACCGTCATCCGGCTGGTCCAATAGCGCCAGCAGATGCATGAGGGTCGACTTGCCGGAGCCGCTCTTGCCGACGATGGCCACGGACTCGCCTTCATCAATGCGTAAGGAAACGCCCTTGAGCGCCTCGAAGCGGGAGGAGCCACGTCCGTAGGAACGGTGAATATCGATCGCCTCGAGGATCGCTTCACGCACACCATCGCTCATCAGCGCGCACCGTAAGCGGCGAGGGGCTTTGCGGTGGTGCGCGACAGAACGATGGGCCGCGGGGCACTGGGCTGAGCGCAGAGGATCGCGATAATGATGACTCCGACGAAGGGCATCAGAAGCCAGAACAGGTGTCCCCAGCTGAATGCCGCATCGCGGAGGCGACGCACCGCCACGGCAAGGCTGGGAAGCAGGACCGCCAGCGCCCACGCGGAGCCGAGAAAGATACTGTCCCCCATGGCTACATCTGTGATCGCGTAAACAGCGGCGCCGGTGAGCTCGGTGAATAGAACCCACCACCAGAATTCGGAACGGGCGGCAGTGCCGCTGAAGTTTGCGTAGTTGCGGAAGCCCGCGCGAATCGAATCTAGGAACGCCATGCAATTTGCCTCTCTTGGATCAGCCGCAGCTGCATTAGGTGTACGACGTACGCCTCTATTGAGAATGATAGGGCGTACGCTGTACACTTGTCAACTTCGAAATTCAGGGAGACAACAATGTTCACGATCGACAAGACGGAGGTCCCTAGGCGAGAGCGCTTGAATCGGGAGCGGGTGCTCGTTGTGGCCGTCGCCCTGGCGGACCAAATTGACATCGATGCGATGAGCATGCGTCGATTGGCGGACGAGGTTACGATCGCGACGATGGCACTACACAAGCACGTCGCTGATAGGGAAGACCTGCTCGACGGAATGGTCGAAGTGATTATCCGGGTGAACGCCCCTTCGGTCAGGAACACCGGTTTGAAAGAGGCCATTCGGCTTTGAGTGCTGGCCGCTCGAAGAACACTTCCGCGCCACCGCTGGGCGTGCCCGGCGATAGAGTCCCGCGCCATCCCCACACCGTCCGTGCTCGAGTATCAGGACTCGTTTGCCGAGATGCTTTTGACCGGCGGCTTTACCCCCGACCTGGCCCACCACGCCATGCATGCTCTCGGCGGACGGATGTGGGGGTTTACTCAGGAGCTGTTCGACGGGTCCGCTGACGGCAAGACGGAAGCCCCGCCACAAATAAGTCCTGAAGCGCAAAGTGCTATGTTCCCGCAAATGGCTGAGAGATATCCGTACATCGAGACGATCGCCACGGCCAAGCCGCACGACATCGCCTCCGTCGTGGGCCATGGATGCGACGACCAGTTCGAGTTCAAATTCGCCCTCGACCTACCCCTTGACGGATTCGAGCAACTTCGTCGGCTCGGTTGGACGTCCGCGCTGAAGACCGACGCCGGTCGCCCAGAAGGAACGTGAGTTGACAGACTTCTTCGAAGGGAGCCTCACCCGCTAACTACGCGATCTGCACCCCTGCTCAGTCGACCGAAAGAACACATGGCGCAAAGGCGGTTCGTCTGCCGCGACCATGACAAGCTCGATTCCGATGTCGCGAAAACAGCACCCCACCGGAGCCCCAATGACACCACCGAAAGCTGGAGCAGATCCAGATTCCGCCCGCACTGTCTGACGAGTCATACTTGCTTAACACTGACAAGAAAGACGACTCGCTCCCGCCGCTCGGATGACCGCCCGTCAACGTCGACCTGATTCCACTACGAGCGTCAAAGCAGGCGTCGCAGACGGGCGACCTATCACGCGGATGTCCATCCCCGCCGATGGAGTTGCTCAAATCCGTCCAGGAGCAGATCGAGAGCGAATTCGAACTCGAACTGGTCATCGCAGCCGCGTCCGACAACTGAGTCGTCGTCGTCGTGCGGCGTTGCGGTGGCGATGGTCACGATGTTTGGGTAGAGCGTTGCCATGTGGGCGAACATCTCGGCCTGAGCCGCGGGGTTCGCTGGCGATGCGACCTCTGACTTCGGTTTGGCCGTGCCGTCGAAGAGTTCTTGAGTGAATCCCCACATCCGGCCGCCGAGGGCATGCATGACGTGGTGGGCAAGGTCGGGGGTGAAGCCCCCGGCCAAGAAGGTTCCGGCGAATGAGTCCTGGTACTCCAGCACGGCAGGCGTCGGGGTGTTACGAGACTCGATTGCCTGGCGTGCCCATCGGTGGCGTTGGAGCGCGCTCCTCGCAGACAGCACACGTCGCCGGATGGCGTCCCGCCAGCCGGAATCGAGAAGGGGTGGGTCGATCTCTCGGATGATCACCTCAACCATCCCGTCGACAAGGTCCTCCTTGTCAGCGACGTGTTTGTAGAGCGCCATGGGCACAACGTCGAGCTCCTGTGCGAGTCGGCGCATGCTCAACGCATCGATGCCGATCTCATCGGCAAGGGCGACTGCAGCTTCGAGCACTCGCTGGCGGTTCAACCGCACACGCCTTGAAACTTCCGCTTGCTGGCTCATCTTTCCTGCCTCCCATGCTGAACTCGTGACTTGACAAGTGTACCTCGTACACCCTAGGCTGCCAACTACAGTGTACAGAGTACACCTTGTGTTTGCACCGAGAGCCATAGGAGAAGTCTGAAATGCACACCTTCGCCCACCTTCCGATCACAACGTACCAATGAGGGCCGCTGTATACCGCCGGTTCGGGGGCCCTGAGGTCGTTCGTATTGAGGAACTGTCCAAGCCGCGACCGCGACGAGGAGAGGTGCTCATCAATGTTCGGGCAAGCACGGTCAGCGCCGCAGACTACCGGGCGCGCACGAAGGACGTCCCCAAGGGGTTGAAGCTCGTGACTTCGATCGCCCTTGGGTTTTTCGTTCCTCGCTTCCGCGTCCTCGGCATGGATGTAGCCGGAGTTGTGGAGGAGGTGGGGGCCGATGTTGCGGGGTTCCGGCCAGGCGATGAGGTGATTGCGATGCTTGGATCAAGATTCGGCGGGCACGCGGAATACGTCACCGTGCAGCAGGGCAGCGCTCTCACCGCGAAGCCTCGCAATATGACATTCGAGGACGCGGCGGCGTTGGTCTTCGGTGGGATCACCGCCAGAGCGCTTCTCAGCCAGGTGCAACTCGCGCCAGGGGCGTCAGTGCTAGTCAATGGTGCGTCTGGTGCGGTTGGAACGGCCGCCGTGCAACTCGCCCACCTCGCAGGCTCGCGAGTCACAGCCGTGTGCAGCGCCCCCAACAGCGATCTCGCCTACTCACTGGGCGCCAACCGAGTGATCGACTATACGCGGACCGACTTCACCCAGGAAACGAAGGTCTATGACCTCGTCATCGATTGCGTCGGCAACGCCACCTTCGAGCAGTTGGAACCCCTGATCAAGCCAAACGGTGCACTGGTCTCCGTCATCTCGGACCTCACCGGCGTCATCAACGCCCGGAGCCGTAGTCGGCGCACTGGCAAGCGCATCATTGCGGGGAACGTCTCTTACCTGAGCGGTGATCTCGCCGATGTCGCACGGCTCGCCTCGACCGGCCGCTTCCTGCCGGTGATCGACAAGATCTACGACCTCACCGCTATCGCGGAAGCGCATCGCTACGTCGACACCGGGCGGAAGAGAGGCAACGTCGTGGTGCGGGTCACGGCATCGCCCATGCCTGGACCTAACGCTGCATCGATTATCAACATACCCGTCACACCATCCGTCATTTCCTGAAAGGCAACTCCTATGACGTTCTTCCAATCCATCCGCACCGTCTTCCGCAAGTACGCAGACTTCACTGGGACCGCCGCCCGATCCGAGTTCTGGTGGTGGGCCCTGTTCTCCACCCTGGTCAGCGTGGCGATCGACATCATTGCCGACGCCGCAACCGGCAGTGACACCATCATCGGCGCACTGTGGGCCCTCGCGGTACTCCTGCCGAGTCTCGCGGTGGCGGTTCGCCGCCTTCGCGACGCTGGCTTCAGCTGGGCACACCTCCTTTGGCTGCTTCTGCCCATTGTTGGATGCCTCATCACCGCGGTGCTGTGCGCTCAGCCGCCAGCGCGCAGCCTCGCCACTCAGCCGCTCGCCACCACGATCACCAGCACCGACACATCTCAGGGGATGCGATCGTGAGCAGCGCTGACATGCCGACTTGACAGAAGTACGACTTACACCTCAACTTTGGCTGGAAAGGTGTATGTCGTACACCTCATTCTTAGGAGTCATTATGAATCTGTCTAGACGAACCGCTGTCATCGCTGGAGTGTTCTTTCTGCTCACGGAGGTGGGCGCAATTGTGGGGGTCGTCCTCTACGACCCGATCTTGAACGCTGCTGACTACATCGCCGGCGCTGGCGCCGACGGCTCGATTCTCCTTGGCCTGCTCTTCGAACTGCTTCTGGTGATCGCCGCCGTCGGCACAGCCGTCACGCTCTACCCGATCCTGAAGCGGCAAAACGAGGGCCTGGCCCTAGCGTTTGTCGCAGCTCGCGTGCTTGAGGCAGCGATCATCCTCGTCGGGATTTTCAGCCTCCTGACGATTGTCACGCTCCGCCAGCAGTTCGCCGGGGCCACCGACGCTGACTTGGGTACGCTCTCCACTATCAGTTCCTCGCTTGTGGTCCTGCGCGACTGGACGTACCTTTTCGGCCCAAACTTCGCCCTCGGTGCCGCCTCGCTTCTCCTGGCGTCGCTGATGTACTCGTCTCGGCTGGTGCCCCGGCCAATCGCCGTACTCGGGCTGGCAGGCGGCACGCTGATCAGCCTCTCCGCAATCGCTGTGATGCTCGGCCTCTATGGGCAGTTCTCCACCCTCGGCCTCGTCGTGGCACTCCCCGTCTTCGCGTGGGAATTGTCTCTCGCCGTGTGGCTCATCACCAAGGGCTTCCGCCCAGTGAGCATCCTCACCACCCCCGCCGCACGCCTCGACATCGCCGCAGCCCAACCGGGTCTTCAGTGACTAAGAACCCATGATGATTGAAAGCCCATTCGGCCGAGGTCAACGAAACATCGCAGCACGTCCGAAGAACTGTGGACCAATGGGTGAAATACCGAAACCGCGACTGAGTGACGACCTTCGTTGCGGGGCTCGGGGTTCGCCAGTTGGCTGAAGCTCCACCCTGGGACGCGGAGTCCTGGCGCAGACGCAACATCATCGACCTTGACAGTTTGACGTTTCCGCGTCGGCTGAACTCTGATAAGAATCGCGAATCGACGGCCTCAATAAGCATTCATCGTCCGCCGTGATCCACCGAGCGTCCACGCTCAGCTGACCTCAACCACCGCACAGGCAAATCCATCACATATCACCCGCCATCGACAGGAAATCATGATTCACGCAGAAGGCCTCTCCAAGCATTACGGCACCAAGACCGCCGTCGACGCCATCAGCTTCACCGTCAAGCCTGGGCTCGTCACCGGCTTCCTCGGCCCAAACGGCGCGGGAAAGTCGACCACGATGCGCATGATTGTCGGGCTCGACCGTCCGACGGCAGGCAGCGTCACCGTCAACGGCAAACCCTACGCCGAGCACAGATCCCCGCTCACCGAAGTGGGAGCACTGCTCGACGCCAAGGCCATCCACACCGGCCGCAGCGCCTACAACCATCTTCTCGCCATGGGCGCAACCCACGGCATTGGCAAGTCGAGGGTCAACGACGTCATCGGCCTCACCGGCCTCGAGACCGTCGCCGGCAAGCGCGTCGGCGGCTTCTCCCTCGGCATGGGCCAGCGGCTCGGCATCGCCGCGGCACTGCTCGGCGACCCGGCAACCCTCATCCTCGACGAGCCAGTGAATGGCCTCGACCCCGAGGGCGTCATATGGGTGCGCAACCTCGCCCGGCACCTGGCAGGCGAGGGCCGCACCATCTTCCTCTCCTCCCACCTGATGAGCGAAATGGCACTAACCGCCGACCACCTCATCGTGCTTGGTCGCGGAAAGATCATCGCCGACGCTCCCGTCAGCGAGATCCTCGCAGCATCCACGCGCACCTCGGTGCGCGTCCGCACGCCGCAGGTCGACCGGCTCACCGAACTGCTGCGCGGCCCTGACACCACCATCACCACAGCCGAACTGGGCCTGCTGACCGTCACCGGCCTCACGGCTCCCGTCATCGGTGACGCCGCGGCGCGTGCCGGAATCGTGCTGCACGAGCTCACCCCCGTCGCCGCGTCACTCGAGGAGGCCTACATGGAACTCACCCAGGACGACATCGAATACCACACCGAGGCCCCGCCGGGCGTCAACACCACGACGAACACAAGCACCCAGGAGGTCGCTCGATGAACGCCACTACCACCACCACCCGCACCTACGAGTACCGCCTTACGGGCGCCGGCATCATCCGCTCGGAGTTCATCAAACTACGCACCGTGCGATCGACCGTCTGGCTCTACGCAAGCATGGTCGTGACCTCAGTGGGAATCGCGGCCCTGGTGGCGACGGCATCCGGCAACACGTCCGACTCGCCCATCTTGCCGCTCACCGCGGCCACGATCGGCACCTCCCTGGGACAACTGGTCGCCGCCGTGCTTGGCGTGCTCGTGGTCTCGGGAGAGTACGCCACCGGCATGATCCGCTCGACCATCAGCGCCGTGCCTAAGCGCCTCCCGGCCCTCGGCGCCAAGATGCTCGTGTTGTTCGTCACCACGTTCGTCGTCGGGCTTGTCAGCACATTCGGCGCCCTGTTTGCGGCTCTCCCCATTCTGGGCAGCCAGGGCGTCGAGGCGGACTATTCGGACGGGACATTGGTAGGAAGCCTCATGCTCGCGGCGCTATACCTCGCCCTCGTGTCGGTATTCTCCCTCGGCCTCGGCACCCTCCTGCGCAACAGCGCGGCAGGAATCGCGGTGGCGCTCGGAACCATCCTGCTCCTGCCGACAATCATGCAGATCATCTCGGCGCTCACGCAGGCGCAGTGGGCGCTCGACCTGCTCCCTTACTTGTTCAGCAGCGCAGGCATGGGTATGTACTTGCCCGGCACCGGCAGCGCGGGATTCGACCAGTGGCAGAGCACGCTCATCGTGCTCGCCTGGGTTGCCGCCCCGGTCATCGCCGGCGCAGTACTGTTGAAGCGCCGGGACGCCTAGAGGCCCGGCATAGTCGAACCCCTGGACCTTTCTCGACGGGCACGTCGCGCCGGTCGAGGGGGAGTCACCTGTCCGGGCACGTTTCGCGCAACAGGTGCGTGTGCAGTCGTTCCGAGGATATGTTCGTTACTGGGGTCTCGTGCGTTCATTTCGCCGCGGTGCCCCGCATCGTCGCAGTCCGACCATGGTTGTCCTGCGACCCGTTGGGTCGAACTTCACCGCACCGCGTCGGTGCCGGGGAAGCCAGTCCATCACGTCGTACTCTCCAAAGCGGGCTGGCTGCAGCGCTATCGTCATTGCCTCACCGGCCCGGGCCGACCCGGTGCGCCAGCCTCGACGCCCCCTTGAAGTGCGTCTAGGAGTTATCGCTCGACGTGACGACCGGGAAAGTCGGCTAATTCTCCTCCGCCGTCGAGCCGCTCCATGGTTCCTGCTAACGACGTAGTTCAGGCGGTCGTGCACGTTTGATCCCGACACCCGGCATGGTTCGTGCTCATGCCCGCAAACCGAGCGCCACCAGCCCGATGGCTACACCTGGGATAAGCACTCGACGCTCCGTGTAGATCAAGTGAGGCGGTGAAAAGGCCACCGGCGCTCATTGTGTAGTCCAGCCGAAACTGAACCCTTGTATCTGTGTGGCCCGAGCAACAACTGGTTCGCCAGTCCAAACATGGTGTTGTCTGCTCAGCAGTCCATTACGACCTAGCCTCCATCGCAGCAAGTCCTGAAGAACAGAAGAACATTGGGAATTCGTTATCAGCCCGACTTGACAGGAGTACGGCGTACACTTTATTCTAAAAGCGCAAGGTGTATGTCGTACACCTCATTCTTAGGAGTCATTATGAATCTGTCTAGACGAACCGCTGTCATCGCTGGAGTGTTCTTTCTGCTCACGGAGGTGGGCGCAATTGTG
>NZ_SOGK01000031.1:0-81563 GCF_004564305.1 Cryobacterium sp. TMT3-29-2 | reverse complement strand
TGCTCGCCGCGGCGTCGGCGGCGCGGGCCGAGGCCGTCGACGAGGTGCGGGCCTGGTGCCTGTCCAACGAGCTCGCCGCCGAACGCGATCGTGCCCGCCGGGCGGCGCGGGCCGACGCCGTTGCGCTGGGGCTCACGCCGGACGTCGACGGCGATACCGACAGCGCTGCCCGCTGCGGCACGGTGTCGGCCGGGGTGCCGGGTTCCCGCTGGGACGCCCTCGAGATCGCCTACCGAACCGCGATCTCCGAACTCGCCTGCGCGCTGCACATCTCTCAGGCTTCGGCCGCCAACCTGATGGCGCAGAGCGAGGCGCTCACCGGAACGTTCACCGCCAGCCGCAATGCCCTCGCGGCCGGCCAGATCAGCTACGCGCATGCGCGGATTCTGATCGAGCAAGCCAGTTCCCTTCCCGAGGCGGCCCGCACCGCCTTCGAGGCCGAGATGCTGCCCCAGGCGAAGCGACTCACTGCCCCGCAATTCGACCGCACGGCCCGCCGCCTGCGGGAGACGTCGCATCCGGAATCGATCACCCTGCGCCGCACCAAGAGCCAGGCCGACCGCACCCTCGTGTTCGAGCCCGGCGCAGACGGCATGGGCTGGCTGCACACCTACCAGCAGTTGCCGGTTGCTCAGGCGATCTTCCACCGGGTCAGCGACATGGCGGCCAGCCTCCAGGGTCCGGATGAACCGCGTGCCCTGGCCCAGCTCCGCGCGGATGTCCTCGCGGCCCTCATGGTCGACGGCGTCACTCCCGCAGGCCTCGGCCGGGGCGTCCGCGCCACCGTGAACGTCACGGTGCCCGTGCTCACCCTCCTCGGCCGCAGCAACGAGCCGGGCCACCTCGAGGGGTGCGGGCCGATCGACCCCGAGACGGCCCGCGGACTGGCAGCCGGCGCGCCGAGTTTCACCCGCATTCTCGTTCATCCCGAGACCGGCGTGATGCTGTCGGTGGGCCGAAATCAGTACCGGGTGCCCAAAGACCTCCGGCGGCTGCTCGTGATCCGCGACGAAACCTGCCGATTCGCCGGCTGCAACCGGCCGGCGGCCCGCGCCGAGATGGACCACACTCACGAATGGCAGGAAGACGGCATCACCCGCTACGACAATCTCGCCAACCTCTGTGCCCCCGACCACCGGTTGAAAACCCAGACCACCTGGACGGCGACCCAGCTTCCGGGTGGGGTGCTCGCCTGGACCGCGCCCAGTGGGCTGCACTACCAGTCTGATCCGGCGGTGCCCTTCGAGCCTCCAGGCGTGATCGACGATCCACCGCCCTTCTAGGGTCGGCGGTGAGAAACCGCAGGCAGTCCGGGGCGTAGCCTCGATCCATGAACCGTGCGCTCGCGATTGCCCTGGTGTCGGCCCAGGTTCTGCTTCTTCTGGCGCTGGCCCTCCTGCCCCACGGCGGACTGTGGCCGGTGAACCTCGGCGTTGTCGTGGCCGCGATCGTGCTCGCCCTCGCCGGCGCGGTCTTCGCCGTGCTCGGCGTGCTCGGTCTCGGGCCGGCCCTCACCGCCAGCCCGATTCCGCGGGAGCACGCGCCTCTGGTCACCACCGGTGTCTACGGTCTCGTGCGCAGCCCCATCTACACCGGTCTGATGATCGGCGGCCTGGGCCTCGTGCTGCTCGGCGGTTCGGTCTGGCATCTCGTGGCCTGGCTCGCCCTCCTGCTGCTGCTGGCGGGCAAGGCGCGCTGGGAAGAACGGATGCTCGTGGCCGAGCACCCGGACTACGCCCCCTACGGCACCCGCGTCGGCCGCTTCCTCCCAGGGGTGGGCCGGCTGAAGCCGTGAGGGTTGCCGAACCAATTCGACGGAGATTTTGGCTTGAAACTGCCCTTTCGCCGATTTCAAGGCCGATCCGGGCAGAATCACCGTCGAATTCGTTCGGGCCGTGGGGCGGAGCACCACGCGGGCGGGACCCGCGACTCGCTGAGCGGCCGGGTCGAGCCTGCGCTGACCTGGCCGACCGTTAGACGAAGACCAGCACCAGGCGCACCACGACAGCCAGAATCGCCGCGCCCGACAGCGCCAGCGAGACGAGCACCAGACCGCGCCCCGTCGCGCCGGCCGGGATCACGCTGAAGGCCCGCAGCGAGAGCGAGAGCCCGATCAGGGCGACGAACAGCGCGGGAAACGGCAGCACCACCGCGAGCACGACGCTGACGACCGACACCCAGAAACCCGGCACCCGGCCGGGCGACTTCGACCAGTCCAGGTTGGGCGCCCCGAGACCCAGCAGGTTGTTGCCCTCCATGTTCGCGCGCGGGTCGGTCATGTGGTGCTCCTTCGGCTTGTCCTGACAGTCTCACATGCGCCGTTCGCGCCTGCCCGCGTGTCTGCTTGCGCGCGGGGGCGGTTACCCTTGAGAAGGCCCGGAAAGGAACTTCTACAATGAGCGAACTTGCGGGCGAACTGGCGCGGGTGCGCGAAGCCTTCGACAAACCGACCCTGCGCCTGCTGGATCGCAAGTGGGCGCCGTTCGTGCTCTTCGTGTTCAAGTCGTCCTTCAGCCGCGACCGCCGCAGCGTGCAGGCCGATCTGCTGCACACCCAGGTTGACGCCTACCTCGCCGACCTGCGCTCGGTCGGCAGCGATGTGCCGGGCAAGACCGGCCGGGCCCTGTGCGTGCAGTGGATGAACGACCAGTGGCTCTACCGCGAAACGGGGGAGGGCGCCGAGGAACACTACTCGCTCACCTCACACGCGCTCGAGGCGCTGCTCCTGGTTGAGAGCCTGTCCCGCGATCGGGCTCTGATCAGCGAGTCCCGTCTCACCACGATCGTCGACACGGTGCGCCACCGCGCCACGCAGGCCAACCCGGACCGGGAGGAGCGAATCCGTCGCCTCGACCAGGAGATCGCCGAGAAGACGGCTGAGCGTGAGCGTCTCGCGGCGGGCGGCGAGATCGCACCCGTCTCCAACGCGCAGATGCATGAGGGCTACGCCAACCTGATCGATCTGATCAGCCAGCTGCCCAGCGACTTCAAACGCGTCGAGGAATCCGTCGCCGCCATGCACCGGCAGATCGTCAACGATTTCCGCGGCGAGGAGCGCCCGATCAGCGAGGTCCTCGACGAATACCTCTCCAAAACGGATGCCCTGATGACCTCAACCCCGGAAGGTCGCGCCTTCGAGGGGGCTTTCATGCTGTTGCGGAACGACGACCTGCTCCAGGAGCTCAAGGACGATCTGGAGACGATCCTGCTGCATCCGTTCGCCCTCGAACTCAGCTCCATCGATCGCCGCAGCTTCATGGGCACCGTGCGCCTGATCCGCAAGGGCATCGACGACGTGCTCACCCAGCGCAACGGTCTCACCACCACGCTGCGCGAGCACATCGTCAACCACGACGTGGTCAAGGACCGCGAACTCGAACGCCTGCTGCGCGAGATCAACAAGGAACTCGCCACCTGGATGCAGACCGCCGGGCCCCGCTCCATGGTCACCGCCGAACTCATGCCGGGAACCCTCGACGCCCCGCATCTCCGGGAACGCTTCTACGACCCGGGCGCGCACCGCCCGCCACCCGAGCTGCAGGATGTCTCCGACGACGCCCCGGCGCCGCCGAGCCTCGACGAGATGCGCCAGCAGGGCGGCCCGCTGCTGGGGGAGTTGCGCGACGCGATCGTGACGGCCTTCAGCCAGGGCGAGGCCGCATCCGTCGGCGACGCGTTCAACGACCTCGACGCCACCCTGCGCCGCCCGGTCGAGATCCTGGGGATGCTGCAGATCGCCACCCAGATCGACGCGGTCAGCCGGGCGCAAACGCTCGAGCGGTTCGAAACCGTTCGTCCGGACGGCTCCACCCGCAGCTTCGAGGTGCCCCGAATCATGCTCAACGACGACGAAACCGCGGCGCTGTCCGCCCTGAACTACGGAACCGACAATGACTGACGAGCCCACCGCTGACGACCTCACGGATACCGACTCACCCAGCTTTTCCCTGTTCGAGGGCGACGAGGGCGGGCTCACCGTGGAGCAGCGCCGCACCCTGGTGCTGCTGCTGAAGCACCGCTACATCTCCGCCGCGCTGCAGCCGTCCGAGTGGCAGACGCTGCTGCGCTCACAGGGTCTGCTCAAGTCGCGCCTCAACGACATGTTCCTCGACCTGCACGTCGACCTGCACTACGAGGTGGCGTTCAAACGGCAGGCGGTCGCCGAGGGCGGCGACCGGTTCCCCACCCTGCTGCACGACGTGTCCTACACCCGGGAGGAGACCATCCTGCTTGTGCTGCTGCGGCAGCGATTCCGCAGCGAGCGCGCGAACGGCCACGACATCGTCATCGTGGACCGCGACAACCTGGTCGAGAACGTCGGCCATTTCCGGCCCGAACACGCCACCGATCGCTGGGGCGACGCCCGCAAGGCCACGGCCGCGGTCGACAGCCTCGCCAAGGCGCGCGTGCTGCTGAAGACCAGCGACCCGGACCGGTTCCGCATCTCCGCCGTGATCGAGGTGCTGCTGCCGGTCGAACGGCTGAGCGAACTCCTGGAGTGGCTGGTCACCCAGAACGCCGATCCCGAACCCACCGATCTTGACGATCTGCCTCTCCTGTCCGAGGCCATGCCGGAGGCCCTCTCATGACCGATTCCCCGCTGTTCTTCGTCGACGGCCTCACCGAGGGCACCACCCAGTGGCGCGCCGAGTCCTTCCAGATGGTGAACTGGGGCGGCTTCCAGGGCCACCACGAGGTTGCCTTCGCGCCGAGCGCCACCCTGGTGTCCGGGGCATCCGGAACCGGCAAGAGCAGCCTGCTGGACGCGTACCTCGCCCTGATGATGCCCTCGGACACCCCGTTCAACGGCGCCTCCAACGACGCGGGCTCCGGGCGGGCGCGCAGCGCCGACCAGCGCAGCCTGATGACCTACCTCAAGGGCAAGACCGACGCCAACCGGGAGGCCGGCACGGGGGAGCTGCAGGACCAGGTGCTCCGCGGAGCCCACGAGTCCACCTGGGGTGCCGTGTCGATGACGTTCATCGACGACAACCAGCGCCGTTTCACCGTGCTGCGGGCCTACTTCGTGCCGCGTGGCGGCACCCGGTTCGCCGACATCACCATGAAGATGGCCACGATCGACGGTTATCTCGATCTGCGCGACCTGGCCGAGGTGACCGAGTCCCGGTTCGACAAGCGCGCCCTCAAATCCCGGTTCCCCGAACTGGATGTCTTCGACACCTATGCGGCGTTCGCCCAGACGTTGTACACCCGCCTGGGCATCGGCGCCAACGGCGAGGGCGGCAAGGCTCTCCGGCTGCTGGCCCGCATCCAGGCCGGCCAGCAGGTCAAGACGGTCGACGGGCTCTACAAGTCCATGGTGCTCGAGGAACCGGCCACCTACGCGGCCGCCGACAAGGCCGTCGCCCACTTCGAAGACCTCGAGCGGTCCTACGGCGCCATGGTCGCCGAGGCGCAGAAGGCCAAGGTGCTGGAACGCCTGCCTGACCTGCATCGCGACTACGAGGCGGCCACCGACAAGGCCGACCTGATCGACACCTTCGGCGTGCACCGCTCCGGCGACACCCCGTTCGTGCTCTGGCAGCTCCGCACGGAGCAGGGCCTGCTCGAGGGGGCTGCCGACGCCAACCGGGTGGCGCGCCGCGATACCCGGCTTCTCTCCACGACGGCCCGGGATGCCGAGACCGAACTGAAAGCGCGGGTCGCCGACCTGCAGCGCCAGCAGCGCGACAACGGCGGCGACGTGCTCGTCAGCCTGCAGAACGAGCTCGGCCAGCTCACCGACAAACGCGACGACATCGCCGCCGAGCGGGCGAAGTTCGACGAGCGCATCCGGCCACTCGGTCTGTCCATCGACTCCGCCGACGACTTCGACCTGGCCCGCGTCGCCGCCGACGGGTTCCTGGCTGGTTTCCCTGCCGCCGAGGCCGACCTCGAGAACACGCGCACCGCGCTGCAGCGCACCGCCTACCCGGTCGAGGAGAGCCTCCGCACCCTGAAGCAGGAGCGCCAGTTCCTGTCCGGGCGGGCGAGCCTGGTTCCGCAGCATCTGCATAGCGCGCGCCTGATGATCGCCGAGGCGACGGGCATCCCCGCCGAGGAGCTGCCCTTCCTCGCCGAACTGATCGACCTCGCCCCCGGCGAAGAGGCGTGGCGGCAGGCGGCCGAGGTCACCCTGGCCTCCGTCGTGCGCGTCATGCTCGTCGACGAGACCCGACTGCGCGCGCTGAGCCTGGCCATCGACCCGCTCCGCATCCCCGTGCGCATCCACTTCGAGGGAGTGCCGCTGCGGGCCCACCGGCAGAGCGCCGGCGACCCGCGCTTCGTGTCCGGAAAACTCGTCTTCAAGGAGTCACCCTTCAGTGGCTGGGTGCAGGACCGGGTGCAGGCCGCCAACCTCGACGCGGAGTGCGTCGCCAGGGCGGCCGACCTCGTCGGGCACGGTCCCAGGGTCACTCCGAGCGGGCAGACCCGCAACGGATCCCGCGGCGCGCACGGCTGGAACAGCGACCAGAAGTCGATCATCGGCTTCTCCAGCCGCACCCGACTGCACGACATCGACGAGGAACTCGCCCGACTGCGGGTGGAGGCCGACAACCTGGCCCGCGAAGCCTCCGGGCACGGTTCGAGCCTCGCCGGCCTCCGGGCCCGCCGGGCCGCGCACCAGTTCGTCGTCGACGTGGCCTGGCCGGCCATCGACGTGCAGGCCGCGGATGCCCGCATCACCGACAAGCAGGCCGAGCGTGAGCGTGTGCTCGCCGACAGTGACGTGCTGCGCGCGCTGAAGGACGAGGAGGAGAGGCTGGCCGCCGAGCTGGAGACCGCCCAGAAGCAGAAGCACGCCACCGAGGTGGCACTGCAGGACCTGGTGTCCGAACAGGCCCGCATCGTGGACCGGCAGGATGCCGTGAGCAGCCGCCTCGACCGCATCGATGGTGACCCGGAGGCAGCGCCGTCGCTGTCGGAGGAGCACGCCACCCACCTCGACGCCCAGTTCGCGGCCGTTGCCGACCGGCACGATCTCGACGCGTTCGACGGGGCCGTCAGGCGCCTGCGTGAGCGCCTCACCGAGCAGTCCAGCCAGGACCGCGACAGCGCCGCCGGTGCCCGCAACACCCTGGTCGGCATCTTCGAGACCTTCCAGAGCCGCTGGCCCGACCCGAATATCGGCGTCTCGCTGGATTCCTACCCGAGCTACCGGGACATCCTCGACGCCGTGTACACGCTCGGCCTGCACGAGCGGCGCCAGGAGTGGAAGCGCCGGCTGGCGCTCTGGAGCGGCCAGGATCTGGTTCCCTTGGTCGGGGCCTTCACCAGCTCCATCGAGGAGATCGAAGACCGGCTGCGCCCCATCAACGAGATCCTCACCACGCTGCCGTTCGGGGCCGGGCGCGACCGCCTCAAGATCGCGTTGCGCCGCCTCCACCGCGACGACGCCACCGCGTTCCGCAAGGAACTCAAGGTGCTCTCTTCCGGTTCCACGGATGCCTTCACCGACGAGCAGACCGAGGCCAGGTTCACCCGGTTGCAGGCGTTCATGAACCTGATCCGCCGGTCCGCCGATGGACCTCGCCAGGAATCCCAGCGCGACCTGCTGCTCGATGTGCGCCGGCATGTTGAGATCACCGCCGTGCGCACCACCCCGGAAGGCCTGGAGGTCAGCACCTACTCGTCGCTCGGCGGCAAGAGCGGTGGCGAGTCCCAGGAGCTGGTGGCGTTCGTCGTGGGAGCCGCCCTGCGGTTCCAGCTCGGCGACGAGAGCCGCACCCGCCCACGCTTCGCGCCGGTCTTCCTCGACGAGGGTTTCGTGAAATCGGACTCCGAGTTCGCAGGACGGGCTGTGGCCGCCTGGAAGGGGCTGGGCTTCCAGCTCATCATCGGTTCCCCGCTCGACAAGGTCACCGCCCTCGAACCGCACATGGAGCTGGTGCTCTCGATGACCAAGAACAACGCCACCGGGTTCTCCTACATCACGCCGCTCTCGTCGCCGGTGTTCTCGTCGTAAAATCGGCAGCACCTTGGCTGAATCCCCGCAGTGCCTTGCCTTAAGTTCCGCGGGGCCTTGCGCGACGGGAAGACCGGGCGAAAACTGGGAATGTTCCACCAACACCTTGTGTACCAACCAATGTGGTCCTAAGGAGGCCCGCAATGACTAGTTCCCTCAACCGGATGTTCGGCATTGTCCTCGGAGCTCTGTTCCTCCTCCTCGGCCTGCTCGGCTTCACTGCGACAGGCAACGTCGGCTTCGTGGCGACGGAGGGTGGTTTGCTCCTGGGCACCTTCGAGGTCAATCCGCTTCTCAACGTGGTCTACATGCTCCTCGGCGCGGCCCTGTTGATCGGCGGCGTGGCCAGTGTCGCAGCGGCGAAAATGGTCAATGGCACCGTCGGCGGCATCCTGCTGCTGATGGGAATCATCGGCTTCTTCGTCGTCGGCACCGAGTTCAACTACCTCGCTCTGAACACGGCCGACCATGTCCTCAACCTGGTGACCGGCGCCGCACTGCTCGGTGTCGCGCTGGCGGCTGAGCGGCACGTGACCCCGGCAGTGACGACCGCGGGGCAGAAGTCGAGCTCCTACACCAGCGACACCGAGTAACAACCCGGCATCAGGGCTCTCCCTCGACGGCGGGAGCCCTGATTTCGGCGTGCTCGCAGAGTAAGATTTTTCGCGTGGCCGCAATCAAGGTGATCGTCGACGAGGGGCTCAGAATCGCGCTTTCCGCCGTTCGGATGGCGGTCAAGAACGACATCATCGTGGGTGCTCTCGGCGATCACGCTGACTACGATCCGGAACGCTACGCGGCCGCCGCCCGGCATGAATTGCACCTCCTCACCCGGCAGAACGAGCAGTACGCCCTCCGGGTCAAGGACCTGCGCAAGGAACTCACCCGATCGCGGTGGACCTCCGACCTCACGGAAGACCAACACCACGACATCGCGCAGCTCAAATTGCGCCGACGCGTGCACGAGAAGCTCGCCGACGCCCTCGAGGCCGTGGCCGCCGACGACGAGAAGGTCGCGCGTCTGGTGCGGCGGGCCCAGCGAGCCGCCAGCGACGAGGTCAGTGACGCGGTGTCGTCACGCCTGATCAGGCTGAATATCGACTGGCATGATCCCGACTACGAGGCTCGGCGCGCCGCCCGCACCGAGGTGTTCCTGCACATCGACTTCGCGCTGCTGAAGCTCAAGCACGACGCCGCGACCGACCCGTCCGCCAGCGACTACTGAGAGCGACGATCGATCCTGACTCAGCTGCGGGAGAAAAGCCGCGCGAAAAAGCCGGGGGTGGGGGCGTCGTTCTCGTGTCCGCGGCACCGATCGGAACTCCGAACGCCGCGCATCACCTGGTCGACGTGCTGACCGCACCCGGCCCAGGTCGTTTTTCCACACTTCTTGCAGGTGACTTGACGGCACATCCGCTGATCCCTTTCGTTGAACTCGTCTGCCCAACATACCCCATGGGGTATCGGTTTTGCTGTATCGCCTCGCAACCGGCCCGGCGTCAGAAGCTACTCCGGCGCGCCCGCCAGGCCCGCCACGCACCGGTCGACCAGAGCGCCCACGCCGCCAGCAGCGGCTGGAAGAGCAGCCGGATGCCGCGGGACAGGTCCGAATCCAGGCCGAACGAAGCCGTCGCCGTCACGAACTGGGAGATGTTGCCGGGGAATCGAGGTGCGTTCGTGCGGGTGCCGGTGGCAGCGACTGCGGTCATTCCCCGACTTTAGCCGCGATCTCGGCGTCGGTCCGGGCGTTGAAGATGCCCCACATGATGTGCGTCGGGCCACTGCCGTCGCTGCCGGGCGCCGAAGCCCGGCTGATCCAGCGCGCGGCGGCGGCGGTGGCGCCGAGCGCCGTCAGTGACGGGGCGATCCGGGTCTTGCGAATCTTGCCGGCCATCACGCCGCCATCCGGCGCGAGCCTCCAGCCGCGGCTCGAGGCGAGCACCTGCCCGACTTCCTCGTCGGTGAGCCACCGGGAGAAGCTCCGGCTGGGTGGGTCGATCGCGGTGAGCTTCATGCGAGCGCCACCAGCTCGGCCTCGAGCCGTTCGACATCCGCCCGGTGACAGAGTTCCGTGGCCGGTGTCATCGCGGTGGCGCTGCCGGCGGCGACGGCGGCCCGGAAGGCCCGGTCTACCGGGTGTCCCTGCGCGATCCGCAGAACGAAGGCACCGAGGAAGCTGTCTCCGGCCCCGACGGTGCTTTGCACCGTGACCGGCGGCACGCCCAGACGAATGATCCCGCTCTTCGTGGCGAGCACGGCTCCCGCTCCGCCGAGCGTCAGTGCGACGACCTCCGCCGACCCTCGGGCGACGAGTTCGACGGCCGCGTCGATCTTGCTCTGTTCGGTGTCCAGGGTCGCGCCGACGAGTTCGCCCAACTCGCGCCCACTCGGTTTGACCAGGTAGACGCCCTCGTCGAGCGCTGCGGCCAGTGCCGGACCGGACGTGTCCACGATGCAGCGGGCGTCGCGCTCGTGCGCCAGACGCGTGACCCGGGCGTAGAAGTCGTCCGGCACTCCCGGCGGCAGGCTGCCGCTGGCGACCACATAGCCGTCCACCGAAATGGACTCTCCCACGACAGCGAGGCAGGCCCGCCACTCGGTCTCGCTCAGCTCGGGTCCCTCCAGCACGAAGCGGAATTGCTTGCCGGTGCCCGTCTCGTCGACGGTGAAGCTCTCGCGGGTGCTGCCCTGGATCGGCACAGCCAGGGTCGGGATGCGTTCGGCTTCGATCAACCGGCGGAAGGACTCGCCGGTCGGGCCGCCCGCGGTGTACACGGCCAGGGCCTGCCCGCCGAGCCGTTGCACCACCCGGGCCACGTTCACACCGCCGCCGCCCGGGTCGAGGCGTGACCGGCCGCAGCGCATCTTGTGCTCGCTGATCACCTGCTCGGTCGACGTGCTGATGTCGAGAGCGGGGTTCACGGTCAGGGTGAGAATCGGCCGCAGCACGGCGGCTCGGGGGGAATCCATGGTCTCAGCGTAGAAGAATTCCCCGCACGCCTCGTGCTGGTGCGGCCTTCGGCCGATAATCGAAGCATTCGCCATTCGATCGAGAGAGGTTTCACCATGACAACCCAACTCAATCCCTACCTGGGGTTCAGGGACAACACCCGGGAAGCGATGGAGTTCTACCGTTCGGTGTTCGGCGGTGAGCTGACGATGAGCACCTTCGCCGAATTCGAGGCCAGCGACGATCCGGCCGAGCAGGACAAGATCATGCACGCCATGCTGACCACCGAGGACGGGCTGGTGCTGATGGGCGCCGATACTCCGAACCGGATGGGGTACCGGCCGGGCACGAACTATTCCGTGTCGCTGAGCGGTGACGACGAACCGGCGCTGCGCGGCTACTGGGACGGGCTCGCGGCCGGGGGAACCGTCATCATGCCGCTCGCGCCGTCACCGTGGATGGACAGCTTCGGCATGTGCGTCGACAAATTCGGCGTGAGCTGGATGGTGAACATCGCTGCCCCCTCCGCTTAGGCCCGCGTCAGATGGCCATCCGGCTGACCCGTCTCGCGATGAACGACGTCGCCTATATGCGGGAGACCGTGTTCTTCGACGGCGAGCGTCTTCGCGAGCGGGTCAGCCGGTTCTGGATTCTGCTCGTGCTCGCGTCGGTCATCGCCGCGGCCGGTGTCGCCTCCGATTCCACGGCCACCGTGATCGGCGCGATGATCATCGCGCCACTGATGGTCCCGATTCAAGGCACCATGCTGGCCACCGTACTCGGCGACCCGAAGAATCTCAGCCGGTCGATGGGCCTGATGCTGGCCGGTGCGGCCGCGGCCGTCGGCATCGCCGTGCTGGTCGGGCTGCTCCTGCCGGTCGACGTCGTGGCCCAGAACAACTCCCAGGTCGCCGCGCGGGTGCACCCCCGGCTGATCGACCTGCTCGCGGCCCTCGGCACCGGGGTGGTCGGCTCGATCGCACTCGTCCGCCGGGACATCGCCGACGCCCTGCCCGGGGTGGCGATCGCGATCTCCCTGGTGCCGCCCCTGTCGGTGGTGGGGTTCACGCTCGAGGCCGGGGCGCTCCTGCAGTCGCTGGGCGCGCTGCTCCTGTTCCTGACGAATGTCGCCGCCATCCTCGGCACCGGCATCGTGGTGATGGCGCTCTACGGCGTCAACCGGCTGGGTGAGACAGCACCCACGCCCCGGGCCCGCCGTGCGCACCGGCGCAACGGCATTCTCGTCACCGCAGCCATGGCCGTCACCATCCTCGTGCCTCTGACGCTGTCGAGCGTGAACGTGAGCCGGTCGAGCGCGTTCGAGGCATCCGTGCAGGCCGTGGCGGAGCGGTGGGCGACGGATGCCGGCTGGATGCTGACGGGCATCACGACCGCCGCCGACAACACGGTCATCGTGAGCCTTCAGGGTGCCCTCCCGCTACCGGACACGACTCTGCTGGAGGAGAGGCTCCGCGCCGCCGAGCTCGACCCGAATCCCGTGCGGATCGTGCTGACCCCGACCTACACCGTCGACTACTGAACGCTGCCCCGGCCCGCCGCTACGATGATGTTGTGAAGCCCTTTCTGCTGCTGGCCACCCGTTCCGAGGACGAGGCCGCCGACGATGAGTACGCCGGTTTCCTCACGGCCGGCGATCTGACCCCCGACCAGCTCCACCGGGTGCGGCTCGAAGCCGCGCCGATGCCGTCGATCGACCTGGACGAGTACTCGGGCATCATCGTGGGCGGCAGCCCGTATAACGCGAGCGACCCTGCCGCGGTCAAGTCGCCCGTGCAGCTCCGCGTCGAGGCCGAGCTGGCTGCCCTCCTCGACCAGGTGCTGGCCCGGGACTTCCCCTTCCTGGGTGCCTGTTACGGCGTCGGACTGCTCACCGGCCATCTGAGCGGCGTGCTCGACGGCACTTGGTCAGAGGAGGCCGGACCCACCTGGATCTCCCTGACCGAGGAGGGCACAGTCGACCAGCTGTTCGCCGCACTCGCGCCGACCTTCCAGGCTTTCGTCGGACACAAGGAGGCGTGTTCGCAGCTGCCGCCCGGCGCCGTTCTGCTGGCGACCGGGCAGAACTGTCCCGTGCAGGCGTTCCGGGTCGGCCGGAACGTCTACGCGACGCAATTCCATCCGGAACTGACCAACGCCGGCATCCTGACCCGCATCCGCATCTACCGCGAATACGGCTACTTCAATCCCAACGGTATGGACGAGGTCATCGCGGCGATCGACGCTTCCGTCGTCACCGAGCCGGCCAACCTGATGAAAGCCTTCGTTCTGCGCTTCGGCCGGTAGCGCGGGGGCAAGGCAGGCGCGGGTCCGGAACCGGTCCCGGACCTAGAGTGGTTCCATGGAACTTGAACCAACCGACCGTTCTGCGGCGGCGCTGCTGGAACTGGCACGATCACTCGGGGTCGACACCTCTTTCACCGGCTGGGACGGGACCTCCCGGGCGGTCGACGCCGGGACACTGCGTGAGGTGCTGGGTGCCCTCGGCGTTCCCGCCGGCACGCCCGCCGAGGTCGAAGCGGCACTGACCGAACAGGGCCTTGCGCCCTGGCGTCGGCTGCTGCCTCCCGTCGTGGTGCTCCGCGAGGGCGGCGAGGTCGGGGTTCCCGTGCACGCCGGCACCGGTGCGTCGGTCCTCGTCTGGATCATCGCCGAGGACGGCACCCGGCACGAGGTGTCTCGGCAGAGCACCTGGGAGAACCCCCGCACCGTTGACGGCCGGCCGACCAGCCGGGCGACGTTCCAGATTCCGGCCGGTCTGCCTCTGGGCTGGCACCGGCTGCACGCCGCGAGCGGGGACCGGACGGCGGACTGCGCCCTCGTCGTGACCCCGCGCGTGCTCGAGACCACCCGCAACCTGGCCGGGCGCCGCGACTGGGGCCTGATGGCCCAGCTCTATTCGGTGCGCTCCTCCCGCAGCTGGGGCATCGGCGACTTCGCCGACCTGGCCGACCTGGCCGCCATCTCCGGCGATCAGTACGGCGCCGGCTTCGTGCTGGTCAATCCGCTGCACGCGTCCGAGCCGGCCCCGCCGGTCGAGCCGTCCCCCTACCTGCCGTCGAGCCGGCGCTTCTTCCACCCGCTGTACATCCGGGTCGAGGATGTCCCCGAGTACGCCTACCTCGCCCCGGCGGCACGCGCCGTCGTCGAGTCCCTCGCGTTCCGGCAGCATCCGGCCAACCTGGAGCCGGACCATCTCGACCGCGACTCCGCCTACTCCGCCAAACTGACCGCGCTGGAGGCGGTGCACCAGGTGCCGCGCAGCCCCGCCCGCGCCCACCGCTTCGACGAATTCCGTGCCGAGCAGGGTCAGGGTCTGGCCGACTTCGCGCTCTGGTGCGCCCTGTCCGAACTGTTCCCGACGGATGCGCCGGAATGGTCGGTCGAGCCCCGTGGCCCTCGCGGTCCCTTCGCCGCCGAGCACCGGGAGCAGCTTGCCGACCGCATCGAATTCCACAGCTGGTTGCAGTGGCTCTGTGACCAGCAGCTGGAGACCGCGCAGCGCGCGGCGAGGGACGCCGGGATGGCCATCGGTATCGTGCACGACCTCGCGGTCGGGGTGCAGTTCACCGGCTCCGACGCCTGGACGCTGCGGGACGTGCTCGCCCCGGGCATGACAGTGGGCGCGCCGCCGGACATGTTCAACCAGCAGGGCCAGAACTGGTCGCAGCCGCCCTGGCACCCCGGCCGGCTGGCTGAGTCGGGCTACGCCGCCTACCGGGACATGCTCCGCAGCATCCTGCACCACGCCGGCGGCATCCGGGTGGACCATATCCTGGGACTGTTCCGGCTCTGGTGGATCCCGGTCGGCGCCGGGCCGGGGGAGGGCACCTATGTGCACTACGACCACGAGGCGCTGATCGGCATCCTGGCCCTCGAAGCCCAGCGGGCCGGTGCGGTCGTGATCGGCGAGGACCTCGGCGTCTTCGAGCCGTGGGTGCGCGACTACCTGGCCGAACGCGGCATCTTCGGCACCTCGATCCTGTGGTTCGAGCGGGAGAATGACGTGCCGCTGGCCCCCGACCGGTACCGTCAGGCCTGCCTGACCAGCGTGAACACCCACGACCTGCCGCCGACGGCGGGCTACCTCGCCGGCGACCATGTGGCCCTGCGCGAGTCGCTCGGCCTGCTCGGGCGCCCGGTGGAGGTGGAGCGCGCCGCCGACCTCGCCGAGCAGTCCGCCATGCTCGCCGCGCTGCGCGAACGGGGCCTGCTGCCGCCGGTCGGCACCGAGCCGGCCCCGACCGTGCAGGAGACGGTCGAGGCGCTCTATGCGTACACCGCGTTGACGCCCTCGTCGCTCCTCGGCGTGGCCCTGGTCGACGCGGTCGGCGAGCGCCGCACGCAGAACCAGCCCGGGACCTCGGACGAGTACCCGAATTGGCGCATCCCGCTGGCCGGCCCGGACGGTGCGTCCGTGCTGATCGACGACCTGCCCGCCAACGCCCGCTTCGCCGCCCTGGTGGAGGCGATCCGCACCCGGCCCTGACCTGTGGCCTGCACGAAATGCAACCTGTTCCCGCCACACCTGCAACGGGTCGTATTCCGTTCCGGGCATTCGAACCGAGGAAGATGGATCGGATGACCACCTCCCCGAGCACCACCACCTTCCGAGGCGCGCGCGACCACCTCCTCCAGCTGCGCGACGATCACCCGCGCGCCGCGGCCGAGTTCGTGTGGCCGGATGTGGGCGCGAACTTCAACTGGGCCGTCGACTGGTTCGACGTCGTGGCCGCGGGCAACGACAAGACCGCCCTGTGGATCGTGGAGGAGGACGGCCGCGAACTGAAGGTGACCTTCAGTGAGATGTCGGCGCGCTCCGATCAGGTGGCCACCTGGCTGAGCCGGTGCGGCGTCGGGCATGGCGACCACGTGATGCTGATGCTGGGCAACCAGGTCGAACTCTGGGAACTGATGCTCGCCATCATGAAGATGGGCGCGGTCATCCTGCCCACGTCCACGGTGCTCGCGTCCGGCGACCTGGCCGACCGGGTCCATCGCGGCGGCGTGCAGCACGTGATCGCCAACGCCGGCGACGCCGCCAAGTTCGACGAGGTGCCCGGCGACTTCTCCCGCATCTGCGTTGGTGCGGCCACCCCCGGCTGGGCCGATTACGCGGATGCCGCGCTCGTCACGGCCGAGAAGCCCGCCGTTGTCGTGTCCTCCGACGACGCGTCCCTGATCTACTTCACCTCGGGCACCACCAGCAAACCCAAGATGGTGGTGCACACCCAGACGTCCTACCCGGTGGGGCACCTCACCACGATGTACTGGATCGGGCTCCGCCCGGGCGACGTGCACCTGGCAATCAGCTCGCCCGGCTGGGGCAAGCACGCCTGGAGCAGCTTCTTCGCCCCGTGGATCGCCGAGGCCACCGTCTTCGTCTACAACTACGCCCGATTCGACCCGATCGCCCTCGCCCAGCAGCTGCACCGTGCGAAGGTGACCACCTTCTGCGCCCCACCGACCGTGTGGCGCATGCTGATCCAGTCCGACGTCGGCGCCAGGCCCGAGGGCCTGCGCGAGATCCTCTCGGCCGGCGAGCCGCTCAACCCGGAGGTCATCCACCAGATCCAGCGGTCCTGGGGACTCACCATCCGGGACGGCTACGGCCAGACCGAGACCACGGCGATCGTGGGCAACGCCCCCGGTTCCACCCTCCTGGCCGGGTCGATGGGGCTACCCCTGCCGGGCGTCGCGATCACCCTGCTCGACCCGATCACGGGGGAGGAGAGCGACGAGGGTGAGATCTGCCTCGACCTGTCCCGCACCGCGGTGAACCTGATGGCCGGATACCACGGCGATCCCGAACGCACCAGGGAGGCCGTGCGCGACGGCTACTTCCACACCGGCGACGTCGCCCATCGCGACTTCGGGGGCTACATCACCTTCATCGGCCGGACCGACGACATCTTCAAGTCCTCCGACTACAAGGTCTCCCCATTCGAGGTCGAGAGCGTGCTGCTGGAGCACCCGGCCGTCGCCGAGGCGGCCGTCGTGCCCGCGCCCGACGACACTCGGCTGAACATCGCCAAGGCCTACATCGCGCTCGCCGCGGGCTGGGAATCCAACGGTGAGACGGCGCTCTCCGTGCTGCGCCACGCCCGCACCGGCCTGCCACCGTACATGCGGGTGCGGCGGGTCGAGTTTTACGAGCTGCCCAAGACCAGTTCCGGCAAGATCCGCCGGGTCGAACTGCGCATGCGAGAGGATGCCGCGGCCGCCCGGCGCGAGACCCTGCCCGATGAGTGGCGCGACGACCAGTTCCCCGAGCTCAAGCGCTGACCGGCCGTCGAAACGGCTCCGATGAGCAGTGGACCCGTCCCGAACGAATTCGACGGAGATTTTGCCCAAAACGCCTCTGAAACCCTGAAAAAGGCTGTTTGACACGAGAATCTCCGTCGAATTAGGACGACCCCGGCCGATCGGAATCAGGGTAGGCCGGCGGAGACCTCCAGAGCCAAACCGCGGATGGCGGCGAGCGGGATCGGCAGCCAGGACGGCCGGTTGCGGGTCTCGTAGACGGCCTCGTACAGGGCCTTGTCCAGCTCGAACGCGTCGAGAAGGGGCTCCTGACCGGCCAGGCTCTGGCCGGAGCGCGCGGCGTAGCCGTCGAGGAACGCCTGCCGGCACGCCGCGGCCCATGCCTCCACGGGCGCGGTCCGGTGGTCGGGCGAGGACTGCTCCACCGTGCCGGCCACGTAGGAGAAGGAGCGCAGCATGCCGGCGATGTCTTTCAGCGGCACATCCGGCTGGGTTCTGTCGAGAAGAGGACGCAGCGGTTCGCCCTCGAAATCCACCAGGACCCAGCCGCGGCCGGGAACCTCGAGCGCCTGGCCGAGGTGGAAATCACCGTGGATGCGCTGCAACCGGGGCCAGTGCGCCGTCTCCGCGCGCGCGAAGACCGCCTCGACGGCGCTATGGTAGCCGGTCAGGGCCGGCACCTCGGCGGCGACGCTGCGGTAACGCTCGCGCATCCGCTGCAGCTCGGCGCCGATGACCGCGGGGGTGGCGTCGTGGGTGGGCATCACGGCGGCCAGGTCCGCGTGCACAGCGGCCGTCGCCTCGCCCAGCGCCCGCGCCTGCTCGCTGAAGTCCGTCCCGGCCGCGGCCGACGCCAGGGCGGCCCGCCAGGCGTCCGGGGCATCCGGCAGGAACTCCTGAGCGAAGACGAGGTGGCCGGTCAGGATGGTGCCGGGCCGCTCCGGGGCGGTCCACTCGCCGACCACGCAGCCGACGGGTTCCGGCACGTAGTGCGAGCCGGCCCGGGCCAGGGCCGACTGCACGGACACGTCCGGATTCTCGCCGGGGTGCAGCATCCGGAACACCTTGCAAATAACGGGGCGGGCCGGGTGCCCGGCGGCGTCCACGCAGTCCAGGATGATCGAGGTGTTCGACTGCTCACCGCGGAGCACGCGGCTGGTGAGGACCCGGGCCGGCCGCTCCGCGGGATCGGCGCCCGGCCGGAGCTCGCCGCGGGCCCGCGCGCCGATGTCGCCGGGCGTGGGCGAGAAGGCCTGGCCCAGGATGAAACCGAGCAGTGCGCGGGCATAGGCCGGATCGTCGGTACCGTCGTAGACCGCGCTGCCGTCGGCGAGGGTGACGATGAGGGCCTGCTCGCCTCCGGGCAGGGGAGTGGCCCGGTGGGTCAGGGGCACCTGGTAGAGGGTGCGGCCCGGGGCTGCGTCATCGAGGGCGAGCTCGGTGCGGATGTCCACCCCGACCTCCTCGCTCGGCAGCACCCAGCTTCCGATGCTGACGAGTCGCGGCACACGACCCTTGTCGGCGAACCAGCGTTGCGTCGCCACCCAGCGGTTGAGGTAGTCCGGGAGTGGGATTGCACGACCGTTATCAGTCATGGGCTACGCCCGGGCCGACGGCAGCAGGCACGACGGGAGCCGACAGCAGGGACACCACGACGGTGCCGCCCTTCGTCGACTGCTCGCCGATCGGCTCGAAGCCGAGCCGCGAGTGGAATGCCAGCGACCGGGGGTTCGGCGGTACGACGTTCACCTCGCAGAAGACCTCGCGGACCTCGGCCGCTCCGGCCGCCGCGAAGATCGCGGTATAGAGCAGGGCGCCGAGACCCTGGTTTCGAGCCGTGTCCGACACCACGATGCGGTCCACGTAGAGGAAGGAGTCCGACCGGGCGGAGAACCACCGGTAGTTCTCGCTCGCATAGTCGGCGTCGACCCCGAACAGCACCGCGAAGCCGAGCACGTCACCCGGTGCCTCGTCGTGAACGATCGCGATGGCGTGGCTGGAGGCCGTGAGCAGGGCGGAGAGGCTGGTCTCGTCGTGGGCGTTGACGGCAGGAACGGCGGCGTTGTTGAGCCCGAGCACCGGTGCGGCGTCGGAGGGGAGGAGAGGGCGAAGCGAATAGGACATGGGATGACGATAATCCAGGTGCCGCCTACTCCGTGACGCTCCGGCGCATCCCGTTCGTCACCAGAGCCAGGCAGAGCGCGCACACCACGAACAGAATGCCCAGAAGCACCGTGTATCCGGCCACGGCGTTGAGCCAGGCGAAGGCGACCGGCAGCAGAAAACCGATATAGGTGAGGCTGTAGTAGACCCCGGTGAGGCCCGCCAGGTCGGCCGGAGTGGAGATCTTCTGGATCTCCACGAGCCCGGCCACGATGCAGACCCCGTAGGCGGCGCCGAGCACGACGCCCGTGAGCAACGCGAGCACCGGGGACAGCACGATCGCCGTCGCCACGCTGAGGCCCACCCCCAGCAGCATCATGGACATCCCGACCGTGAGCGCCCGCCCATCGGTGACCCGGTTGATCCGCGCGACCTGTGGTTGCACGAGCGCGCCGGTGCCGAGGGTCACGACCGTGAGCAGGGTCGCGAAGGCGAGGTTGAGGGTGCCCAGCTGGTCCTCGACCAGGGTAGGCATGATCGCGTAGGCGATTCCGGCGGCGCCGAAGACCCAGGGAGCGGACGGAATGACCACGCGAACGAAGCGGCGGTGCCCGGCCAGCGGAACGGCCAGGTCCTGCCAGAACGGCCGGTGGGACCGGTAACGCGGCACGGTCTCCGGGGCCCTGAGCAGCCGGGGGAGCAGCAGCAGGCTGAGCACGATGTGCACGACGTAGGGGGAGAGGGTCGGCATCGGCCCCCACTGCGCGAGCACGCCGGCCACGCCGGCTCCGAGGCCGAACCCGACGGTGAGGGTCAGGGCCGGCCGCCGGGCTCCTGCCGTCTTGCCGGCCTGGTTGTCGAACGGCGGGCCGGACAGCTCCTTGAGCCACGCCGTTCCCACCGCCATCGCCACGCCGACGCTCAGACCGGCCAGCAGACGCCCGGCGGAGAGCATGATCCCACTCGTGAATCCGAGGCCCAGCAGGACGCTGGCAAGAATTCCCAGAATGACGCCCGCCAGGGTCAGGGGCTTGCGCCCGTAGCGGTCCGAGAGGGCGCCGGCCAGTAGCAGACCGGGCACCAGGCCGACCACGTAGAAGCCCAGGAAGAGGTCGGCCATGAACACGGAATAGTTGCCGAGCGATTCATACATGTGCAGGAGCGGCGTGAAGTGGTTGCCACCCCAGGCCATGACGAACAGGGCGGGAGCGGCAAGCTGCCAGGCGGGAACGGTACGGCGGAAAGTCATGGTTCTTTTCTGAGAATGCGGGGAGGTGCGGGTGGGGGAGCGTCAGGGCGCCAGCTGCGCGTGATGACCGTCTTCGACGTGCTCGCGCAGGGCAACCTCGTAGGCGAGGGTGTCACCGCCACGCAGATGGTGTGCGAGGAGGCGGTGCTCGGCCAGGAGACGGTCGAGGTTGCGCGGGTCGCGCAGGGCGGCCCGGTGCACGAGGCGCTCGAGCCGGGGGCCGAGCCGGGTGTAGATCCCGTCGATGACCCGGTTGTGGGTCTCGTCGACAATCCGGGCGTGGAACCGGTGGTCGGCGCGGGCGAACGTGAGCAGGTCACCGGCCTGGGCTGCATCGGACTGGACCCGGATCAGGTGCTGTAGTTCGGCGTCGACGCCCGGGATGTCGGCCGGCCGTTCGCTGAGCAGGGTCACCGCCGTGTTCTCCAGCATGACGCGCACCTGCAGCAGCTCGGCCGTCTCCCGGTCACCCAGGGCCGTGACGACCGCGCCCTTCTTGGGGAAAAGTGTCAGGAGTCCGTGGGCCTCGAGTGCGAGAAAGGCCTCGCGCACGGGGGTGCGGCTGATGGACAGGGCCTCGGCGACCTCACCCTCGGTGATCAGCGAGCTCGCGGCCAGGGTTCCGGTGATGATGGCGTCGGCGACGGTCGTATAGACCCGTTCGACGGCGGAGGGTGCCGCCGCGGGTGGCCTGACGGCCCCGCCGGACGCCTGTAAGAAACTCATCCTTCAACCCTAGTCACGAATGCACCTATTGATAAATGCATCAATGCATGCAATTTCCAAAATATCGCGTCTGGGGAGGTCCGACGGGAGTAGTGTTGACAGCGAGGGCAAGTCACGGTGCATCGTCGCATTAGCCGCAGCCTCGTGGTCTGCTCTCGCGGCCCGACTGTGGGAGAGACACTTTCGCAGAGGGTGTCTCGATCCCACGAGGAGAGCAAACTACATGACAATCACTGAAGGTGTTCGTAGCGGAACGGATGACACGGGTCGCGCTGACTTCGTCGCCGGCCCCTGGCAGGATTCGATCAATCTGCGCGATTTCATCCAGCGCAATTACACGCCCTACCTGGGCGACTCGAGCTTCCTCGCCGGAGCCACCGCACGCACCACGGGGATCTGGGCCAAGCTGTCCGAGATGTTCCCCGAGGAACGCCGTAAAGGCGTCTACGACGTCGACGCCACCACGCCGTCGTCCATTACAGCCCACGCTCCGGGCTACATCGACCAGGCCAACGAGGTAATCGTCGGGCTGCAGACGGATGCCCCGCTCAAGCGCGCCATCATGCCGTTCGGTGGATGGCGCATGGTCGCCACCTCCCTCGAGACCTATGGCTACCCCGTGTCGCCTGAGCTCGAAAAGATCTTCACCGATTACCGCAAGACCCACAACACCGCCGTCTTCGACGCGTACACCCCCGCGGTTCGTCGTGCGCGCAACAGCCACCTGATCACGGGTCTGCCCGATGCCTACGGCCGTGGCCGCATCATCGGCGACTACCGCCGCGTCGCCCTTTACGGCGTCGACGCCCTCATCGCCGTCAAGAAGAACGACCGCGCCGAGCTCGACATGGAGCCCTCGACCGAGGACATCATCCGCGCCCGCGAAGAGAACTCGGAGCAGATTCGGGCTCTCAAGGAACTCGTTCAGATGGCGGCCTCCTACGGCTCCGACATCTCCAAGCCGGCCACCACCGCGCGCGAAGCCGTACAGTGGCTCTACTTCGCCTACCTTGGCGCCGTCAAGGAGCAGAACGGTGCGGCAATGTCGTTCGGCCGCAACGCGGCCTTCCTCGACACGTTCATCGAGCGCGAACTCGTCGCCGGCACCCTGACCGAAGAGGGCGCCCAGGAGCTGATCGACGATCTCGTCATCAAGCTCCGCATCGTGCGCTTCCTGCGCACCCCGGAATACGACGAGATCTTCGCCGGAGACCCGACCTGGGTCACCGAGTCGCTCGCCGGCATCGGCGAAGACGGCCGCCCGCTCGTCACCAAGACCACGTTCCGATTCCTGCAGACGTTGTACAACATCGGCGCAGCACCCGAGCCGAACCTCACCGTTCTCTGGAGTGACGCTCTGCCGGAGGGCTTCAAGCGTTTCTGCGCCCAGGTGTCGATCGACACCTCCGCCATCCAGTTCGAGTCCGACGAGATCATCCGCGCCGAGATGGGTGACGACGCCGCGATCGCCTGCTGCGTCTCGCCCATGCGGGTCGGCAAGCAGATGCAGTTCTTCGGTGCACGGGTCAACGCCGTCAAGGCGCTGCTGTACTCGATCAACGGCGGCAAGGACGAGGTATCCGGCAAGCAGGTTGCCCCGGCAACCCTTCCGAATGCCGAAGAGGTGCTCACCTACGAGACCGTCTTCCCGGCCTACCTGGAAACGCTCGAATGGCTCGCCGAGACCTACGTCACGGCCCTGAACTGCATCCACTACATGCACGACAAGTACGCCTACGAGCGCCTCGAAATGGCGCTGCACGACAAGGACATCATCCGCACGCTGGCCTGCGGCATTGCCGGCCTCAGTGTGGTTGCCGACTCCCTGTCGGCCATCAAGTACGCCACGGTCCGTCCGGTGCGCGACGAGACCGGTCTGGTCATCGACTACACGATCGAGGGCGAGTTTCCCCAGTTCGGTAACGACGACGACCGCGTCGACACCATCGCCGTCGACGTGATGGAACGGTTCATGACAATGATCCGCAAGCACCCGACCTACCGCGGCGCCATCCACACCCAGTCGATCCTGACGATCACGTCCAACGTGGTCTACGGCAAGGCCACCGGCAACACGCCGGACGGCCGCCGCAAGGGCGAGTCGTTCGCTCCGGGTGCCAACCCGATGAACGGCCGCGACACCCACGGCATGCTCGCGTCGGCACTCAGCGTCGCCAAGCTTCCTTACAGTGAAGCGCAGGACGGCATCTCGCTGACCAACACGGTCGTCCCCAGCGGTCTCGGCCACACCAAGGACGAGCAGATCACGAGCCTGGTCGGCCTCATCGACGCGTTCACGTCGGCGACCGGCTACCACATCAACGTGAACGTGCTCAACCGCGACACCCTCGAGGACGCCATGGCGCACCCGGAGAACTACCCACAGCTGACGATTCGCGTCTCCGGCTACGCGGTGAACTTCGTTCGCCTGACCCGCGAGCAGCAGATGGATGTCATCAGCCGCACGTTCCACTCGCACTGACCACTGATATCGACGCGGCGACGCTGAGTAGGACGAGACAATGCCAGCAGTAAACCTCGGTCTGCCCAGCGCCGGCGCGGCCATCGCCTTGGTGGACGGTTCATCCGTCAGCAGTGAACAAGCCGAACTGGCTGAACTCCACCACCTTGAAATGGAAGCGATCCACAACGGGTCGGTGGCCAGCGTCCACTCGTGGGAACTGGTCACCGCCGTTGACGGTCCGGGCACGCGAATGACACTCTTTCTTTCCGGGTGTCTGCTGCGCTGCCAGTACTGCCACAATCCGGACACCTGGAAGATGAAGGACGGGCTCCTCACCACGCTGGACGACCTCGTCGCCCGGGTCAAGCGCTATAAGGGCGTCTTCGACTCGACCGGCGGGGGTTTGACCATCTCCGGTGGGGAACCACTCATGCAGCCGGCCTTCGTGACGCGGCTCTTCGAGGAGTGCCACAAGCTCGGCGTGCACACCACCCTGGACACCTCCGGGTTCCTGGGTAAGAGCGCGTCGGACACCTTGCTGGACAATCTCGACCTCGTGCTGCTCGACGTCAAGTCGGGCATCCCCGAGACTTACAAGGAGGTGACCGGCCGAGACCTCGCACCGACGATCGCGTTCGGTGATCGCCTGAGCGAACGGAACATTCCCGTCTGGGCGCGTTTCGTTCTCGTACCGGGGCTCACCGATGCCGTCGACAACGTCGACGCCGTCGCCGAGATCGTGTCGCGCTGGCCGAACGTGCAGCGCGTCGAGGTCCTGCCCTTCCACCAGATGGGTGAAGACAAATGGGACCGGCTGAACATCCCGTATCCGCTGCACGGCTCTCACCCCCCGGATGAGGCACTGCTGGTGCGGGTCCGGGCCCAGTTCGAGGCACGGGGCCTGACAGTCTTCTAAACAGTAATCACCGCTCGACCCACCCGGATCAGACGAGGCGTGGCATCTCTACAGATGCCACGCCTTTTCTGCGCAGTAAAGCAGAGGATGCCTCCTGCCAACCTGTGAAAGCGCTTACAAGACAACTAAACTCGGGTACATACAAAGGCATGCATCATGTCACAATGAGAGGCAACACAATGACAGCCGCAATGGCAACCCCGTCCGTCATCCTCAGCAGCAGAAAAGCCGGAGTGGTCCGACTTATCGGCATTCTCGGGCTCGTCGGCGGACTCGCCTTCCTGCTCGTCGGCGGACTCGGCTGGACCACGGTCAGCAGCCAGCTGAGCGATGAGGACATCACGGTTGCCGAAGACGCGTCGTTCCTCGGCGGCGCGCCGGTCGTCGGCCCGTTCTCCGCCTACGCGCAGGCGGACATCATCAACCACCACGCCATGGAGGCCAGTGGCGGCAAGACCTACGCGCAGCTCGAGCAGGATGACCCGACTCGCCCCACCGTCATGACCGCCTCGCTCCTGCGCGCGTCACTCTTCACCTCGATCCTCGCCTTCGGCGTCTCCGCCTTCGCGATGGGCGTCGGCGTCCTGGTCGCCCTGTTCGGCTGGGCCATTCTGACCCTCGTCCCGGGCAAGAACGCCACGGTCTAGCATCTGATCCCCGGAGCGTTGCGCTCCGAGAGCCCGGCAGCATTCGCTGCCGGGCTCTTCTACTTTGCGCAACCCCCTATCCCCTGAGTCCTCCTCAGGTTTGCATGCCATGGGACCCGATCGGGTTCGTGGACGCGTGGGGTGGTGCAATGGGTACGTCGGGATTCACCGAGCACAGAACCGCGGTGGGAGTCGTGGGCGGCCTGCTGGGTCTCGTGGCCGTGAGCGTCGTGGCCGGCCTTCTCGTCACCGCCGCGGTCACCCCGGTCGTCGCGCTCTCCGGTCTCGGAGCCGCCAATACGATCACCGTGTTCGAGAACCTGCCGGGCTACCTGGACATCGAACCGCTTTCCCAGAAGAGCGACATCTACGCGACGCAGAACGACGGCACACCCGTGCTGCTGGCGTCGTTCTACGATCAGAACCGCATCGAGGTCGGCTGGGACGAGATCAGCCCCTACGCCCGGGATGCCGTCGTCGCCAGCGAGGACCCGCGCTTCTACGAGCACGGCGGGGTCGACGCCCAGGGCACCCTTCGCGCGGCGGTGACGACCGCGGTCGGGGGTGTCACGCAAGGAGGGTCGTCAATCACCCAGCAATACGTCAAGAACGTGCGCGTGCAGAAGTGCGAGCTCGAGTCGGACGAACGGCTGCGCAGGCA
This sequence comes from Cryobacterium sp. TMT3-29-2, assembly GCF_004564305.1. Classification (NCBI taxonomy): domain Bacteria; kingdom Bacillati; phylum Actinomycetota; class Actinomycetes; order Micrococcales; family Microbacteriaceae; genus Cryobacterium; species Cryobacterium sp. TMT3-29-2. The sequence goes on along the minus strand of NZ_SOGK01000031.1, from coordinate 55,599 downwards.
GTGCTACAACGCCGTCACCGCAACCACCCCTGACCGCAAGATCAAGGAAATGCGCCTCGCGATCGGGGTGGAGAAGAAGTTCCCCAAGAACGCCATCCTGCGCCAGTACCTGAACATCACCGGTTTCGGCGGCACCGTCTACGGCATCGAGGCCGCGGCGAACTACTATTACGGAACGACGGCCGCAGCGCTCACCCTGCCGCAGGCCGCAAGTCTGGTCGCGATCCTGAACAACCCGGCCAAGTTCCGCCTCGACAACCCCGGCAGCGCGACCAATGGGGAGGCCGGCGGCTACGCCGTGAACAAGGCGCGCCGGGACTATATCCTGCGCGAGATGGTGAGGTACGAGAAGATCACCGCGGCGGAATACCGGGCCGCCGTGGACAGCCCGATCCAGCCGGCCATCCAGGAGCCGAGCACCGGCTGCCAGACCGCCGGCGGCAGCGCCTACTTCTGCGACTACGTGACATACCTGCTCCGGAACGACCCGGTCTTCGGAGAGGACGACCAAACCCGTCTGCAGAACTTCCGGCGCGGCGGCTACGACGTGTACACCAGCCTGGACCTCGACCTGCAGCTGGCGGCGGAGGCGACCATGGCGGTCAATGTGCCCATGGAGTATCCCGGTTGGGACGTGGGCAGCGTCATCACGAGCGTGCAGGTCGGCACCGGGCGGGTGCTGGCGATGACTCAGAACAAGCGGTACAGCCAGGACCCGACGGTTCAGGCCACCAGCGCCAGCTACACGGGGGTCAACTACAACACCGACTATGCCGAGGGTGGCTCGAGCGGATTCCAGCCCGGGTCGACCTACAAGGTCTTCACCCTGGCGGAATGGCTGAAGACGGGCCACCGGCTGGATGAGCGCGTCGACTCGGCACGGAAGGCCAACTGGGGCACGTTCAACGACAGTTGCCGAGGGCCGCAGAACTACGATTCCCAGAACTGGAACCCGCGGAACGACGCCGGGGAGAGCGGCGGCAACTACAGCGCGCTCGAGTCCACGCTCGGCTCGATCAATACGGGCTTCATCGGGATGGCGAAGAAACTGGACCTGTGCGGCATCCGTCAGACCGCGGAGGCCTTCGGCGTGCATCGCGCCGACGGTGACCCGCTCATGCAGACCGCGGCGGCCGTGATCGGCACGAATGAGGTGGCGCCGCTGACCATGGCCGTCGCCTTCGCGGGCATCGCTAACCGCGGGGTGACCTGCTCACCGATCGCGATCGACCGCATCGTGGCCGCGGACGGGGACGAGGTGCCCGTGCCGACGTCGAACTGCGTCGCCTCGGTGAACCCGACGGTGGCCGCCGGCGTGGTCTTCGCGATGCGCCGGGTGATGACCGATGGCACGGCGCAGCAGTCCTGGGGCGCCACCGCTCCCCGGGTGCCACTGATCGGCAAGACCGGCACCACGGACGGCGGCAAGGACACCTGGATGGTGGGGGCCAGCTCGGAGGTGGCGACCGTCGCCGCCGTCGTCAGCGTCACCGGGGAGGCCCGTCAGCGTTCCATCAGCTTTGCCAGCGGTCCGGCCGCCACGGCCAGGCACCGGATGTGGCCGGCCGTCATGTCCGTTGCGAACGCCAAGTACGGGGGAGACGAGCTGCCCGAACTCGGGCCGGCCCCGGTGATCGTTCCCGCCACGGACTCCGGGAATCGGGACGACTCGACAGACAACTCGACAAACAACTCGACGGACGACTCCGATGATTGACTATTCCGATGATCAGGGATTGGGGGAACCGGAGACGGTGACGAGCGCCTCGTTGTGCTTGAGGAACCCCGGCTTCCAGGGTGGGTCGAAACGGGCGAAGTAGGGCCGGCCGTCGGGCCGGAGTCCCTCGCGGTGCACGGCGTCGACGAGCAGGGCGCCGTTCTGCGCAAACCTGTCTTCGCTCCAGCTGCCGCTGAACCGGCGGGCGGCGACCGTGCGCTCGGGAACCTCGCGCCTGCGCACCTGCGCGTTGCGGGGCACGGGTACGTCCGCGGGCGGCATGCCGTCGGGGAGCACGAAGCTGACGGTGTGGCTCTGCGGGGCCGTGGTCTCCTGGATCACCGGCGCGGTCATCGCGATGCGCGTCGAGGTCTGGTTATTACCGCTGATGTACTGGAAGAGCGGTCCGAAACCGCGGTTTCCGGCCGCGGCGAAATCCCCGGCCACCTCCACCTGCACCAGCACGGCGCGGGGATAGTGACGCAGTTCGAAGTCGGTGTACTGACGGAGCACGTCGTAGCGCTGTTTCTCGGTCATGACAGGTATTTTAGGCGCGAGGCAGGCCAGGCGCGCATCAGGCGGTGCGTCGGGGCCACAGATGGCGCACCTTCGTGGTCGCCAGGGCGGCGAATTCGGCGGCGAGTTCCTCGGCCAGGTCAGGGGTGCGGTCGGCGCGCCGGGCGGAAGCCTCGTCGGCGTGGCGCAGAGTGACCCGGCGGGCGACATCCGTGAGGTCCCACAGGTTCTCGCCCGTGACGGACACGCCCTTGGCGCCGGACCGACGGGTGCGGCCGCGCACCAGCATCCGGTTGGTGTGGAACACGGGACCGCCGATGCGCTCCTGGGCGTCGTGGAAGAACACGACGTTCGAGACCGGGCCGGTGCCGTCGTCGAGGCTGACGAAGACCACTCGGCGCCCACTCCGCATCGGCGGCGTGTGCGTGGCCCGGCGCACTCCGGCCAGAAGCACCTCGGTGCCGCCGGGCAGGTTGATCAGCTCGGAGGCCGGCGTGACGCCCAGCTCGGTGAACAGCGGGTAGTACCGGGCCATCTGGTGCCCGGACACCGCCAGCCCCAGGTCCCTGAGCTCGAGGTCGGTCTGGCTGCGGCCGCGCAGCTCGAGCGAGGTCACCGCGTTGAACCGGGACCCCTCGTATTCGAGCACCGGCAGCGGCACGTCGAAGGCGAGCTGGTCGTCGTGGATGGTGACCGCGGTGCCGCGCAGCGACTGGATGTGGGCGAGCAGCTCGTGTCGGCGGGCGCGGTCATAGCCGATGAAACTGTCGAGCGCCCCGACCCGGGCGAGCGCCTCGAAGGTGCTGCGCCGCGGGCGCACCCGGTCGCGGAAATCCTGCAGCGAGGTGAACGGCTGGTGGCGCACGATGCGGGCGCGTTCGGCGGCCGTGCAGCCGGAGAGTTCCGGCAGGGCCAGACGGATCCCGCGCCGGCCGCTGTCGATCTGCTCCACCCGGTAGTCGAGGGCGCTGTATTGCACGTCCAGGCCCAGTACCGGCACGCCGAGCAGCCGCGCCTCGGCCACGATCAGGTCCTTCGGCCACATGCCAGGGGCGTGGGTGAGGAGTCCGGCCAGGAACACGGCGGGGTGGTGGGTCTTCAGCCAGGCGGACTGGTAGGTGGGTAGGGCGAACGCGGCCCCGTGCGCCTTGGCGAAACCGAAACTGCCGAACCCGGCGAGCACCGTCCAGGTGCGGTCGATCACGGCGGGCGTGAACCCGCGCTCGCGGGCGTGCTCCCGCACGTACGCCTCGATCCGGGGGAGGTGCTCCGGTTTGCCGAGGTGGCGGCGGAAGACATCCGCTCGGCCGAGCCCGCAGCCGGTGAGTTCGTCGAATAGGCGCATGACCTGCTCGTGGAAGATGACCACGCCCTCGGTCTCCCGCAGGAACGCCTCGAACCGGGGATGGATGTAGTCGGGCAGCACCTCCCCGTGCCGGGCCTGCAGGTATTTCAGGGGCATGTTGTTCTGCATGGGCCCGGGCCGGAACAGGGAGATCTCCACGGTGAGGTCGTTGAAGACCTTGGGCTGCAGCTTGCCGACCAGTTCCATCTGGCCCGGCGATTCGATCTGGAAGATGCCGAGGGTGCGGGTGGAGCGGATCAGTTCGAAGGTGGCCGGGTCGTCAAGCGGGATGCGGTCCAGGTCGATGGTCTCGCCCGACAGGCGGTGGTGTTCCTCGACGGCGTGGGCCATGGCCGACTGCATGCGCACCCCGAGGATATCGAGCTTGATCAGGCCCATCGGGTCCATGTCGTGTTTGTCGAACTGGGACATCGGCAGCCCCATGCCGGACGCCTGCACCGGGGTGCGGTCGAGCAGGGAGGCGTCGGAGAGGATCACGCCGCAGGGGTGCACCGAGATGTGCCGGGGGAGCCGGTCGAGCTTGATGGTCAGGTCGACCAGCAGGTCGAGCTGCGAGGAGGCGCGTACCTCGGCGGCCAGTGGCTCGAGCTCGGGCTTCTCGGCCAGGGCGCGGCGGAAGTCGCGCGCGTTGAAGCGCCAGATCTGCTTGGCCACGGCCGCGACCTGCTCATGGTTCATGCCGAGGGCCAGCCCGGCGTCGCGCACGGCCCCGCGGCCCCGGTAGGCGTTCGTCATCGACATCAGCGACACCCGATTGCTGCCGAAGGTGTCGAAGAGCTTGCGGTAGATGTCGTGCCTTCTGGCCGACTCGACGTCGAGGTCGATGTCGGGCAGGGTCTGCCGCTCGGGGGAGAGGAACCGCTCCCAGAGCAGCCCGTTGGAGATGGGTTCGACGGAGGAGGTGTGCAGGGCGTAGTTGAGTACCGAGCCCACCCCGGATCCGCGTGCCTGGATTCGGATGCCCATCTCCCGGATGATGTCCGCCACCCGGGCGACGGTGAGGAAATAGCCGGCGAAGCCGAGGTGCTCCACCGTCTTCAGCTCGTGCACGAGACGGGCGTGGGCCGCCTCCGCCAGCTTTCTGCCGGCCGGCGACGTGACGGGATACCGGGAGTCGATGCCGGCCCTGGCCCGGGCGTGCAGCTCGGTGAGCGGGTCGCCGCTGACACCGATGATGCGCGCCTCCGGCATTCGTGGACGGCCCAGGCCGATGTCGGTGTCCGGGTCGAGGCTGCACCGCTCGGCGAGCTGCTCGGTGTCGCGGAAGAGCCGGTCGACGGCGCCGTCGTCGTGCAGCCCGGCGTCGACGACCATGCGCGCCACCTGCCTCATGGCGCCCTCGGGTTTCAGCCAGGCCTGCCCGTTGGTCTGCAGCTGTTCCAGGTTCGCCAGCGCCGTCAGGGTGCGGGCCGCGTCGGCCAGGTCGGCGGTGACGGCCTCGTCGGGGGTGCCGTAGCGCACGGCGTTGGTGAGCACCGCGGGCAGTGCGGCGTGCTCGAAGAGGGCGAGCATGCGGGTGGCCGGCGTCACGCTGCCGGGACTGCCCGGCGCCGCCAGGTGGCACACGATCTCACCCACCACCGACTGCGGCGGCAGGGCGCGCAGCCACGCGGTGAGGCAGGCGCCGGCCGCGTCGGTGTCGCGGCGCTCGACCGATTGGCCCACATCGGAGGCGGGGCCGAGCAGCACGGTGAGGCAGCGGAGCCCGGCCAGCTCGGCGAGGTGCGAGCGCGCGATGCTGGGGGTCCGGCCGGCGTCGTGGGCGGCGCCGCTGTGCGCGGAACTGACCGCGCGGCAGAGGGCCGCGTAGCCGCGCCCGTTCAGATCGCCGTGGGCGAGCACCACGACCCGGCCCAGCGGATGCCCGTCGTCGTCGTGCACCGCGAGGTCTGCGCCCAGCCCCGGCCGGATGCCCGCGGCCGCGCAGGCGCGCACGTGCTTGACCGCGCCGTAGAGACCGTCTCGGTCGGTGAGCGCCAGGAAGGAACCACCCTGAGCCTGCGTCTGCTCGACCAGTGATTCGGGGAGGGTGACCCCGAAGTGCGTGGAGTAGGCGCTTGCGACGTGGAGGTGTGCGAACATGTGTGTACTCCTCTGGCAGGCAGGTTGACGGGTGATGGATCGAACAAATGTTCGATGTAGGGAGTGTACGTCAGTCGGCCGACACGCGCCAGTGGCAGTCCGGTCAGACGGTCCGGCCGGGCAGCCTGACTAGGCTAGGTGGCTCAGTCGCCGTTAGCCTCGTTTGGAGATCCCCATGACCACGCCCACTTCGTCCTGGACGGACTACCTCGGCCGGGCCGCCGTCCGCTCCGGCCAGGCCCTGCTGGTCCTCGCCCTGCTGGTGGTGGCCGTCTACGGGATCACGCAGCTCAAGCTGGTCTTCATCCCGCTCCTGCTCGCCCTGATCGTGGCGTCGGCGCTGCGCCCCGTGATGAGATTCCTGCTGGCCCGCGGTGCGAACGAGTCCCTCGCCGCGGCGATCACCCTGATCTCGAGCGTCGCGGTCTTCGGCGGCATCGTCACCCTCGTGGTGTTCGGCATCCGTGGTGAGTGGGACACCCTGTTCACCTCGGCCAACGACGGCCTGGACACCCTGCAGGAGCTTCTCACCAGCGGTACGCTGCCGATCGATTCCGCCCAGATCGATTCGGTGCGCGAGTCGGTCATCGACTTCGCGACCAGCAGCCAGTTCGGGTCTGGAGCTTTGGCTGGGGTCTCTGTCGCGGCCGAGATCGTGGCCGGCGTGGTGCTCGGCCTCGTCGTGCTCTTCTACTTCCTCAAGGACGGCCCCCACATCTGGAGCTTCCTCATCCAGCCTCTCGCCGGCAAGCGCCACGCACGGGCCGTGCGCATCGGCCTGAGCAGCGTCGACGTGTTCGGCAACTACGTGCGGGGCACGGCAATCGTCGCGTTCGTCGACGCCCTGTTCATCGGAATCGGGCTGTGGATCCTGCAGGTGCCGCTGGCACTGCCGCTCGCCGTCATCGTCTTCGTGGGCGCGTTCATCCCCATCGTCGGGGCGACGGCGGCCGGCATCCTGGCCGCATTGGTGGCCCTGGTCACGAACGACCTGACCACCGCCATCATCGTGGTGGCGATCGTGGTCGCGGTCAACCAGCTCGAGGGCAACTTCCTGTCCCCGGTGGTGCTCGGCAAGTCGCTGCGCCTGCACGGTCTCGTGATCCTGCTGGCCCTGACGGCCGGCACGATCCTGGGCGGCATCGTCGGCGCGATCATCTCGGTGCCGATCGCCGCCGTCGGCTGGGCCGTCATCAAAGCCTGGAACGCGCCCACCCTGCCGTCCACCCCGCCGCCCGTTCCGGAGCAGCCGGCCGTGTCGGTGGAATCCGTGCCACCCGGCCGGTCGATCGGGGCGTCCGGTGCCGCGGCCTAGCTAACCAATTCGACGGAGATTTTCGTTCACAACCGCCTTTTCGGCGTTTTCTAGGCTGTTTCGGGCAAAATCTCCGTCGAATTCGTTTGGGCCAACCCGAGCTCCTGCCCGCCGAGCGGTGCGAAAAACGCGGCGACGGATGCCTCCGTCACCGCGCCGAGACCGGCCGGCGACCACCGGGGGTCGCGGTCCTTGTCGATCACCTGGGCCCGGATACCCTCCTGCAACTCGCTCCGCTGCAGGAAGCGCAGCGTCACCCGGTACTCCTGGTCGAGCGCCGCGTCGAGATTCGGAAGCCGCCGGGCCCGGCGCAGCGAGGCGAGCGTGACCGCGAGGGCGGTCGGTGACCTCGTGAGGATCAGGGCGGCGGCGTCGCGTGCGCCCTCCACCGGTGAGCGGTGCAGGGCGGCGACGATCTCGCCCACGTCGTCGAACGCGTAGCACTCATCTATCCAGCGCCGCTGGGCGAGGAGCGGGGACGGCGGGGGAGTCTCGGCCAGGGTGCGCACCGCCTCGGCCGCGTCGCTCCCGGCGAGGGCCCGGGTCAGGGCCGGGAGCCGGTCGCTCGGCACGAAGTGGTCCGCCAGACCCAGCGCGATGGCGTCCGCCCCGGAGGCCAGGCCGGCGGTCAAGGCGAGGTGGGTGCCGAGCTCGCCGGGGGCGCGGGACAACAGCCAGGTTCCACCGACGTCGGGCACGAAGCCGATCGCGGTCTCCGGCATGCCCAGCCGTGTGCGCTCGGTCACGATCCGGGTGTTCGCATGGCCGGAGACGCCGACCCCGCCGCCGAGCACGACGCCGTCCATCACGGCTACGTACGGTTTGGGATACCGGTGGATCTGCGCGTTCAGCTGGTACTCGTCGGCGAAGAACGAGGCGGCCTCTGCGTCGAAGTCCGCCCGGTCGTGGGCGTCCGCTTCCGCACCGCGGTAGATCGCCACGATGTCGCCCCCGGCGCAGAGGCCCCGTTCGCCGCCCCCGGTCAGCAGGACTGTCTCGACCTGCCCGTCGGTGGCCCAGTCGGTCAGCACCGCGGACATCCGTCGGATCATCGCGTGGGTCAGGGCGTTCAGGGCGGCCGGGCGGTTCAGGATGATCCGGGCGAGCCGCCCGTCGCGGCGCAGTAATAGGTCCGGCCGGTCATCCGTGAACTCGAGCATGGACCACACGCTACCGCCACGAACTCAGATCCCGGGGAACAAACGAGGTATCCAGTAGCGTGGTGCTCGTGAGCGGGAAGCCAGCGGGAAGCCAGCGGGAAGCCAGCGCGAAGCCAGCGCGAAGCCAGCGCGAAGCCAGCGCGAAGCCAGCGGGGGCGGGGGCGACCGAGGGTGCACCGGCTGGTCGGCGAGTGCGTCGTCCTGGGTGGCCTGGCCCGGCAGGACGACGGTCGTTACTCCCTCGGTATGCGGCTCTGGGAGCTGGGCGTGCAGACGCCCACGGCCCGGACTCTGCGCGCCATCGCTCTGCCCCGCCTCGAGGACCTCACGGGGCCACCCGCGCACGTGCGCCTGGAGACCATCGCAGGAGCGGCCCACCTGGCCGCGCGGGAGCGGCCCGCGGAGGCGGCCGCGCTGTTGCTGGCCCAGCCGGGCAGGCAGGCCGGCCGGCAGGCAGGCAAGCAGGCGGGGGAGCCGGCCGCGAATTCCGCGCTGACGGTGGTCCGGGGTACCTTCAAGACCATCGACACCACGAACTGAAGCCGAAGGACCCTCCCATGGACAAGACGTTCTCCTCCGCTGCGGCCGCCGTCGCGGACATCCCGAACGGCGCCTTCCTCGCCGTCGGCGGCTTCGGCCTGGTCGGCGTGCCGATCGTGCTGATCCGGGCGCTCCTCGCCCAGGGCACCGCTGACCTCCGCGTCGTCTCCAACAACTGCGGCGTCGACGGCTGGGGGCTCGGCGAGCTGCTCCGGGAAGGGCGGATCAGCCGGGTGATCGCGTCCTACATCGGTGAGAACAAGGACTTCGCCCGCCGCTACCTCGGCGGCGAACTCGAGGTGGAACTGACCCCGCAGGGCACCCTCGCCGAACGGCTCCGGGCCGGCGGCAGCGGCATCCCCGGCTTCTTCACCGCCAGCGGCGTCGGCACCATGGTCGCCGAGGGTGGGTTGCCCTGGCGCTACGGGCCGGACGGTTCGGTGACGGTGTCGTCACCGCCCAAGGAGACCCGCATGTTCGCCTCGCTGCGTGGCGGGGAGAAGGAGTACGTGCTCGAGGAGGCCATCGTCACCGACTACGCCCTCGTGCGCGCCGCGAAGGGTGACCGGCACGGCAACCTCGTGTTCGAGAAGTCCGCCCGCAACTTCAACCCGGTCGCCGGGATGGCCGGCCGCATCACCATCGCCGAGGTCGACGAGCTGGTCGAACCCGGCGAACTCGACCCGGATGCCATCCACCTCGCCGGCATCTACGTGCACCGCATCGTCGAGCTTTCCCGTGACGAGGCAGCCGACCTGCCGATCGAGAAGACCACCACCCGGCCGCGGCCGGCCGCATCCGTTGCAGAGGAGCGCTGATCATGCCGTTGACCCGCAATGAAATGGCCGCGCGCGCGGCTCAGGAGCTCACCCCCGACAGCTACGTCAACCTGGGGATCGGGCTGCCCACGCTGATCCCGAACTTCCTGCCGGAGGGGGTGCACGTCATCCTGCACTCTGAGAACGGGGTGCTCGGCGTGGGCCCGTACCCGTGGGAGGGGGAGGAGGACCCGAAGCTGATCAACGCCGGCAAGGAGACCATCACGGTCAACCCCGGGGCCAGCTATTTCGACTCTGCGCAGAGTTTCGGAATGATCCGCGGCGGCCGGATCGACGTGGCCGTGCTCGGCGCCATGCAGGTGTCCCGGGCCGGCGACATCGCCAACTGGGCCGTGCCCGGCAAGATGATCAAGGGCATGGGCGGCGCGATGGACCTCGTGCACGGCGCCGAGACCGTGATCGTCGTGATGGAGCACACCGCGAAGAACGGCGACTTCAAGATCGTGGACGAGTGTTCTCTGCCGCTGACCGGCAAGCGCGTCGTCACCCGCATCATCACCGACCTGGCCGTGATCGACGTGACGCCGGAGGGTCTCCTGCTGCGCGAGATCGCGCCGGGGCTCACGGTGGCCGAGGTGCAGGCCGCCACCGCGGTGTCGCTGCTCGTGCCGGAAGCGCCGACACTCATCCGCACGCTGCGCTCCGCCGTGGACGACGCGGCTGATCGCGCCGAATCCGAAGCTGCCGCGCCATGAGAGACGTCGTCACCTGCACCTGCACCTGCACCGGCACCTGCCACCCGCACCGCACCGGCGGGCGCGATCTGCTCGAGACCATGTCTATCGGCGGCGGCCAGGGACTCGCCGCCATCTTCGAGCGGGTATAGCGAGCGGGTGCAGCGCGCCGTTTTGGTGCCCGTGCTGCAATGGGGCAAGATGGCGGGGAGCATTGGGGGATGCCATTACCAAGCCCAACACCCGTCGTCGTCTGCTTGTCGCACTCGGTGTCGCCGCAGCCATGGTTCTGAGTGGCTGCACCGCGGGCCCGGAGCGTGCCGACCCGAACGATGCCCCGATCGCGGCGGACATCGCCGGTCGGCTGGACTCGGCCGTGGGCGAGGCGATGGCGCTGTCGGGGTCCTCCGGAGCCCTGGTCGGCGTCTGGTCTGCCGCCGGCAACTGGACCGTCGCGCCCGGCACGACGGAAATCGGCGGTTCGGCCCCAATGAGCAGCGGGATGCATTTCCGCATCGGCACCAACACCACGGCCATGACCTGCACGGTGCTGCTCCGCCTCGTCGACAAGGGAAAGGTCTCGCTCGACGACCTGGTCTCCACCTACCTGCCCCGCATGGTCGGGGTGACCGGCATCACGCTCGGCCAGCTCTGCCAGGGCACCTCGGGCCTCGAGACCTACAGTTCCGTTCTGGCCGGGGAATTCGTGCACAACCCCCTGCGCACCTGGCCCGCGATGGAGCTCATCGCCCAGGGGCTGGCCGCACCTCGAAACGGTGCGCCGGGCACCGTGTGGGGTCCCTCGAACACCGGGATGGTGCTGCTCGGGACGGCCCTCGAGCGGGCCACCGGTCAGGAGTGGTCGGCGCTCTACGACGAGTACATCTTCCATCCGCTCGGTTTGCATGACACCTCCTATCCGCATGCCGGCGACGAGGACCTCCCCGCACCACACGCGCATGGCTACGCGGCACAGGTGGGTGCGGACGGCCCGGTGTGCACGGACATCGCCGACATCACCCTGCTCTCCAACTCCATGAGCGGCGTGGCCGGCGGCGTCGTCTCCACGCTGGCCGACATGAGGATCTGGGCGGGAGCTCTCGCGGCGGGGGGTCTGCTGTCCGAGACGTCGGCGAGCGCCCAGTGGAACACCGTGACCGAAGACCTGGAGGCGCCCGCGTGGCAGAGCTACGGCCTCGGCGCGGAGCAGGTCGGGCCGCTGCGCGGTCGCACCGGATCGATCCCTGGCTTCATCTCGGCGACCCTGGCCGATCCGGACCAGACCCTGACCGTGGTGGTCATGCTGAACAATTCGAGCGCGGGCGACCAGTTCGCCCTGACACTCGCCCGGCAGTTGGCGGCCATCGTCGCCGAGGCTCCGGCCGAGGGTGACACCGAACCGTCGGTCGTGCTGCCCTGGACGGTGGAGCAGACCCGGGCCGAGCTCGCCGCCGATGCGGCGTGCCCGACCCCGGCGGAGATCGTCGGCTAGAGGAGCGAGCCCGGTCAGCAGGCCCGGAGCCCGGGCGTACTCTGAACGTGTGGATTCAGCAGGAACGACCAACGACCGCGACACCGTCATCAACCAGGTGACGACGGCGCCGCTCGACCTGGCCGCGCACGTCGTCGCCGTCTCCACCGGCTCCTGCGGGGCCGTGGTGACCTTCATCGGCCAGGTGCGCGACCACGATCCTGACGCCGCCGGGCCGGTGACCGGCCTCGATTACAGTGCGCATCCGGATGCCGGCCGTATCCTCTCCGAGATCGTCGCCCGAGTCTCCCGGGAGTTCCCGGAGGTGAACCTCGCGGTCAGTCATCGGATCGGCCACCTCGACGTGGGTGACCTGGCCCTGGTCGCGGCCGCGGCCAGCGCACACCGCGCGGTGGCCTTCGAGGCGTGCGAACGCCTGGTGGAGACCGTCAAGCTCGAGGTGCCGATCTGGAAGAAGCAGTACGAGGTCGACGGATCCACCGCCTGGGTCGGCCTGACCTGATCCCAGCGCCGGTCCCGCGCCGGTACCGGTTTAATAAACCGGACGTGTATCCTGTTTATTAGCGGCCGACTCGGTCGTGTCACCGAGGAGGATCCATCCCATGACCGCCGAACCCATCACCCTGAGCAGCGCGCACACCTGCAACTGCAACCATGACGACGCCGAGACCATCGTGCTCGACGGCCGCACCATCCCGCACGCGGTCCGCCACGCGGCCATCTTCGGCGCCCTGGAGTCCATTGCGCTCGGTTTCTCGCTCGACCTGATCGCCCCGCACGACCCGCTGCCCCTGCTGGCGCAGTTGGAGAAGGCGCGCCCCGGCGCGTTCACCGTGTCGTACGTCGAGCGTGGCCCGGACGCCTGGCGCATCCGCTTCACCCGCGCCGCCTAGTCTCCCGGGAATCGACCACCACCGTGCACGGCAACGGGCGACTCGCGTTTCTGCTGCTCGGTGGACTCGCCCTGCTGGCCGGGCTCGACGGAGCACTGCTCCTGCTGGGCTTCTCGGCGCCGGTGGTGACCGCGCGGCTGGCGGATGTGCACGGACCTTTGATGGTCTTCGGGTTCGTGGGCACCGTCGTCGTGCTGGAGCGGGCCGTCGCCGTGCGCAAGACTTGGGCCTTCCTGTCGCCGGGGCTGCTCGGCCTCGGCGGCCTGGCGCTCATGTCGCCGCTTCCCGTGGTGGTCGGCCAGCTCGCCTTCGTGGCCGGATCCGCCGTGCTGCTGGCCATCTACCGGGCGATCTGGCTTCGGCAGCCATCGACGTCCGCCGCGGTGCAGGCGCTCGGCGCCCTGCTCGGCCTCACGGCCACCGTGCTCTGGCTCGGCGGCGTGCCCGTGCCCGTGCTGGTGCCGGCGATGACGCTCTACCTGGTGCTCACGATCGCCGGTGAGCGGCTCGAGCTCGCGCGCATCTCGCCATCCGTCGATCACCGGGCCGAGATGTGGATGCTGGCCGCCGGCCTGTTCCTGACCCTCGGCACCGTTCTCGCCCTCGTCTGGCCTTCTGCGGGCTACCCCGTTCTCGGGCTCGGGCTGCTCACGCTGGTCGCCTGGCTGTTCCGGCACGACGTGGCGACCCGGCTTATCCGCAGCGCCGGTCTGCCCCGGTATATGGCCGCGTGCCTGCTGGCCGGCTACGGCTGGCTGCTCTCGGTCGCCGCCAGCTGGGTCATCGTCGGCCCGAGCTTCTCCGGCCCCGGCTACGACGCCGTGCTGCACGCCGTCTTTCTCGGGTTTGTGATGTCGATGATCATGGCGCACGCCCCGACCATCCTGCCGGCCGTGCTGCGCCGGCCGCTGCCGTACCGACCGGTGCTCTACCTGCCGGTGTTGCTGTTGCACGGCTCCCTGCTGGTACGCATCCTGCTCGGTGACGCGCGCGGCCTGCCCGCACTCGTGCAGTGGGGCGGCGTGGCCAACATCGTCGCCGTGCTCCTGTTCGTGCTGCTGGCCGTGTTCTCGGTGGTGCGCGGCGTGTCGCAGCGCCCATCCCGGCCTAGCCGGCAAATCCCCCAACTGAAAGTCACACCATGAACCGCCGACTGTGGCATCGCATCACCGGGCTCCTGACTCCGGTGTGGCTCCTCCTCACCCTTATCGCCGTGCTCATCCACCGCTTCATCCCGGTCGCGCCGTGGCTCATGGTGCACCTCCTGTTCCTGGGCGCCGTGAGCACCGCGATCCTGGTCTGGAGCCAGCACTTCGCCGACACCCTGCTGCGGCATCCTGCCCCCGGCGGCCGCGTGTCGCTCGGGGCGAGGCTCGGCGTGCACACCCTCGGAGCGGTGCTCGTGATCACCGGTATCGTCGGCGGCTGGTGGCCTCTCGTGCTGGCCGGCGGCATCCTGGTCGGCGCGAACGGCCTCGCCCACGCCGTGCTGCTGTTCCGGCAGTCGCGCGGAGCGCTGCCCGGTCGGTTCGCGCCGCTCGTGCGCTACTACATGGCCGCCGGCATCGCGCTGGCCATCGGCGTGACCCTGGGCGTGCTGATGGCGCGGACCGACATCGACGGTGGGCCCGCGGAGCGGATGTACATCGCCCATGTCGGATTCAACCTCCTCGGCTGGGTCGGCCTGACCGTGATCAGCACGGTGGCCCTGCTCTGGCCGACGGTGCTGCACGCCCGGGTGCAGACGACGCGCGCCTCCAATCGTGGAACCCTGCCGCTGTTCCTGGCCGGCCTCACCGTGCTCGGGACCGGCCTGCTGATCGATGCGCGTCTGGTCGCCGCCGCGGGTGTTCTGCTCTACCTGGTGGGTCTCGGAATGGTGCTGGTGGAGGCCGTGCGCCTGGCCCGGCGGTCCCCGGCCCTCACCTTCGCCGGTTGGAGCCTCGGTGCCGCCCTCGCCTGGTTCTTCGCCTGCGTGCTCGGGTTCGGCCTGATCGTGACGTTCGCACCGAGCTGGGTAGCCGCGACCGACCGGCTCGGGCAACTCGTGCCTGTGTTCGCGGTCGGTTTCGCCGCGCAGATCCTGCTCGGAGCCCTCAGCTACCTGCTGCCGGTCGTGCTCGGCGGTGGACCCTCGGTCTCGAAGGCCACGGCCGCCATGCTCGATCGTGGCGCCCTGTTCCGGGTCATCGTCGTCAACGTCGGCCTGGTGCTCTACCTGCTGCCGGTGCCCAGCCTGGTCAAGGTCACCGTCTCGTTGCTCGTCGTCGGCACGCTCGCCTCCTTCCTGGTGCTGATGCCCCGGGCGCTGCGGCTGAACCGCCGGCTGCGCGGGGCGACGGATGCGACCACTCCGCCGGTTCCGCCGGCCCGGCCCGCTCCGTCGGTCGCCTCGGCTCCGTCGGTCGCCTCGTCACCGTCGGTCGCCTCGTCACCGCCACGCCGCACCGGGCCGATCGTCACGGCCGTCGGCGCCCTGCTCCTGGCCGTGACCCTGGGGATCGCCATGGACCCGGCCGCCGCCGGCATCGCCCGCGGCGCGGCATCGGTCGAGACGGCCTCGACCGGCCATACGACCACGGTCGACGTCGTCATGAAAGACACCCGCTTCAGCCCGGACACCATCGAGGTGCCCGTCGGCGACACCTTGGTGATCAACCTGACCAACGACGACGATATGGTGCACAACCTCGTGCTCGCCACCGGGGTGGTCTCCGGTTCCGTCGCCCCCGGCACCAGCCGGCAGGTCGACGCCGGAATCGTGGGGGCCGACGTCGAGGGCTGGTGCTCCATTGCCGGCCACAAGGTCCTGGGCATGGTGCTCACGGTCGTGGCCGTCGGTGCGGAGCCGGTGGCCGGCGACGGGGCCACGGCGATGGACCACGGCTCCGGGTCCGCCGGTGGCGCACCCAGCGCGGCCGACGACCTCGACCTGATGCGGGAGCCCGACGCCGACTTCGTCGCCCGGGACCCGGCGCTGGGGGCGGCGGACGCGGCGACCGTGCATACTCTGACCATGCGGGTCGAGAACGTGGAGACCGAGGTGTCGCCCGGCGTCACCCAGACCCTGTGGACGTTCAACGGCACCGCCCCCGGTCCGACCCTGCACGGCACGGTCGGCGACGTCTTCGACATCACGTTCGTCAACGACGGCTCGATCCAGCACTCCATCGACTTCCACGCGGGCGCCCTGGCACCCGACCGACCCATGCGCAGCATCAATCCCGGGGAGAGTCTGACCTATCGCTTCACCGCGACCCGCTCCGGGATCTGGCTCTACCACTGCAGCACCATGCCCATGTCGGTGCATATCGCGAACGGCATGTTCGGCGCCGTGATCATCGATCCGGCCGGATTGACCCAGGTCGACCGAGAATACGTCCTGGTGCAGTCCGAGCTCTACCTCGGTCCACAGGGCGGGGAGGCCGACGCCGACAAGGTGACGGCGCAGTTCCCCGACCTGGTGGTCTTCAACGGCATCGCCAACCAGTACGGCGCCCGCCCGCTGACGGCGAAGGTGGGCGAGAAGGTGCGCATCTGGGTGCTGGACGCCGGCCCGAACGTGGGCAGCTCCTTCCACGTCGTGGGCGGCCAGTTCGACACCGTCTTCAAGGAGGGCGACTACCTGCTGCGGGACGGCGGCAGCACCGGCACGGGCGGCTCCCAGGTGCTCGACCTGGCCGTGGCCCAGGGTGGCTTCGTCGAGATGACTTTCCCCGAGGCCGGCAGCTACCCCTTCGTCAGCCACGTCATGTCCGACGCCGAGAAGGGCGCCCGCGGCGTCGTCCTGGTCAGTCCGTGATCTTCGTCTGAGTTTCCCGAAAAATAGATGTGTGCGGCGTGTCGCGTTTCAGGTCAAATCGATAGGTGACCTGTCGTGCTGGCATCACACTCCTGTAGATAAAACGACTGGCCAGGGGTTCCATTTGGATTTGCAGCGTGCGCGGATCCGCAAATATGTATTGAAATGTCACTCATACTTTTTATCCTGTGGTAGCTTTCAACCACCCCGCGTGACCTATCCGGGGGAGGAAACGCGACAGGCGGCAGTACCTGCTTCCGCGCCCTTGAACCACGCAACGAGGAAAGGGGCCCACCGTGGTCCGAATAAGAGCCGGCGCAGGAAAACTGCGATCGGAGTTGATGGTTTCCAAAGGATGGCTGCAGGGCGTAGCCATGGTGATGGTCTTCGGGTTCGCCGTGATGGGCTTCCTGGCCCTCCGGACCTATACGGACTCGATGCCCCAGCCCAAGCAGGTCGTCGACTCGCAGGGTGAGGTCGTCTTCACAACGGAGGACATCACCGCGGGCCAGCAGACCTTCGTGCGGCGCGGTCTGCAGCAGTACGGCTCGATCCTGGGCCACGGCGGCTACCTCGGACCGGACTACACGGCCGACTACCTGCGGCGATCCTCGACCGAGGTGCTCGAGGCCCTGACCGCGTCCGGAATTCAGGACCCGCAGGGTGCCCTCGTTGAGATGATGCGGACCAACCGCTACGACAAGGCCACCGGCGACCTCGAATTCACCGATCTGCAGATCCAGGCCTTCGGCACCCTCAAGCAGCACTACGCCGAATTCTTCGGGTCCCCGACCACGCAGTACGGCCTGATCCCGAATGCCATCACGGACTCGGCGGACATTCACGACCTGACCGCCTTCTTCGCCTGGACGTCCTGGGCGGCGTCCGCCGAGCGGCCCGGACACAACTACTCCTACACGAACAACTGGCCGGCCGAGCCGCTCGTGGACAACGTGCCGACCGCCGACATCATCGTGTGGAGCGGTCTGTCGCTGATCGCCCTGATGGTCGCCCTCGGCGCCCTCTTCGGCCTCTATGGCCGCTGGAGCAAGAGGATGGGGTGGCAGCACGGGGAAGAAACGCCCGCCCTGTCCTTCCGCCAGCCGGGGGAGGTGGCCGTGACACCGGCCCAGTCCGCCACGGCCTGGTTCTTCTTCGTGGTGGCTTTGATGTTTCTGGGCCAGGCCTTCCTGGGTGCCGCCATCGAGCACTACCGGGTGGACCTGTCCAGCTTCTTCGGCATCGACCTGGCCCAGCTGCTCCCGTTCAACCTCGCCCGAACCTGGCACGTGCAGCTCTCGTTGCTGTGGACGGCCACCTCGTTCCTGGCCGCCGGAATCTTCCTCGCCCCGTATATCTCCGGGCGTGAACCCAAGCGTCAGCACTGGCTGGCCTACGGCCTGCTCGGGGCCCTCGCCCTGGTCATCGTCGGATCGTTCGTGGGAGAGGCCCTGAGCATCTTCGGCGTCGAGGCCGCCAAGGGCTCGCCGTTCTGGGACATGCAGTGGGAGTACATCGACCTGCCCAAGGTGTGGCAGGGCATGCTCGTCGTCGGACTCTTCCTCTGGATCGCGATCATCTACCGTGGCATCCGTGCGCGTCTGAAGTCGGAGCACCGCTTCAACCTGCCGTGGCTCTTCTTCTACGCCGGCCTCGCGATCCCCGCCTTCTACGCGGTCGGCATGCTGGCCGGCACCGAGGTGCACCTGAGCGTCGCCGAGTTCTGGCGCTTCTGGGTGGTTCACCTCTGGGTTGAGGACTTCCTGGAACTGTTCACGACCGTGATGGTGGCCTACATCTTCGTCATGCTCGGAGTCGTGAACCGCAAGATCGCGATGCAGATCATTCTGCTCGACGTCATCCTGTATTCCGCCGGTGGCATCCTGGGCACCATGCACCACCTGTACTTCTCGGGGACCCCGGTCGAGCACATGGCTCTGGGTGCCTTCTTCTCCGCCCTGGAAGTCATCCCGTTGACCTTCCTGACGATCGAGGCCTGGAGCTTCCTCCAACTCGGTGCCCGGCAGGAGTCGCGCAGTTCGGCTCCGTTCCCGCACCGCTGGGCCGTGATGTTCCTCGTCGCGGTCGGATTCTGGAACTTCCTCGGTGCCGGCGTCTTCGGGTTCCTGATCAACCTGCCGATCGTCTCCTACTACGAGATCGGCACCGCGCTGACGGCCAACCACGCCCATGCGGCGATGATGGGCGTGTACGGAATGATGGGCGTCGGTCTGTCGCTCTTCGCCCTGCGCTACCTGATCCCGGCCCAGCGCTGGCCGGACAAGCTCGCGAAGATCTCGTTCTGGTGCCTGAACATCGGCCTGGCCTGGATGACGTTCGCCACGCTGCTGCCGCTCGGCGTCATCCAGCTGTGGCACTCCATCAACGACGGGTACTTCGAAGCCCGCAGCCTGAACTTCATCAACGAGCCCGGCAACGCCGTTCTCGAATGGCTGAGGATGCCCGGTGACATCGTCTTCATCGTCGGAGGCGTGATGCCGTTCGTCTGGATCACCTGGCTCGGGGTGCGCTACCGCATCAAGGCCACCACGCACGACGTGCCGATGGAGGCCCTGTTCGTCGAGGCTGTCCCCACCGGCGCGACGTTCACCGGCGGCGCGGAGCCCACATCCGGATACTCCTCCGACCACCGTTCCACCGGCACCGGCACCGGTACCGGCATCGGAGAGGACGGTGGGGACCGCCCGGGCGGCGGCGCGTGATGGCAGCCATCAACCCGGAGGTCTGGTTCGCGCTTGTCTACGGCGGCTTCCTGCTGGCCGTGGCACACGTGCTGGACCTCCTGGCGCGGCGCACCGGGGCGAAAACCACCGCCATGAGTTCCAGCGGGTTCGAGTACCAGGCAAACCACGACGCCTGGAAGTGCCAGGAGGATCAGTGGCTCTGGCCGATCTCCTTCGATCCGGACAACCGGGTGACGCGGTATCAGGCCAGCCCCACGGTCTGCAACCCCTGCCCGGTCAAGCACACCTGCACCACCTCGGACGCCGGTCGGCAGCTGGCACGCAACATCGACCCCTGGCCCAGTTCGGAGGCGGAGCGGTTCCATCGCGGGATCGCCTGCTCCGTCGTGGTGCTCGGGCTCATCTGGCCGCTCGCGTCCATGTTCCAGAACCGCACGGGTGTGGAACTGGTGATCCTCGGTGCGGCCTCGGCGCTCATCGCGGCCGGCAGCTGGCCGTTGTGGTCACACCTGCGCCGCACCCCCGCTCGCTTCCCCGAGCATCTCAAGATCGTGGGCCTCGACGAGAACGTCGAGGCCCGTGCGGCCACGGCGGCCCTCGAGGCAGCACGGCGCAGCGGCTACGGCAGCATCAGAAAGACGGGCCCGCGGCCGGTTCGGATCGAACCGTACGCGAGCGTCAGGGCGTCGGAGCAGACCGGCGCCGATTCGGAAACGATGGAAGGAAACACAGTGAACGCCTCATTCGCGGCCCGTTGGGCTGAACTGGAGACGGAGGCCGACCCGGGCCGGGCCGACCCGGGCCGGGCCGGCCCCGCCGCGGGCTGGAGCCGGAGGGGCAACTCGTGATGGCCTGGCAGATCGCGGCCCTGATCGTGGTGGCGCTCCTGCTCGTCTGGCTGGCGGCATCCTTCAAGGTTCTCCAGGAGTACGAGCGGGGCGTGGCGTTTCGTTTCGGCCGGCTGCGCGCGGTGCGGGCGCCGGGTGTTCAGATGGTCTTCCCCGGGCTGGACAAGATGGTGCGGGTCGACCTCCGGATCGTGACCCTGACGATCCCGCCGCAGGAAGTCATCACCAAGGACAACGTTCCGGCCCGGGTCAACGCCGTCGTCCTGTTCCAAGTCACCGACCCGGTCCGGTCGGTGATGGCGGTCGAGAACCACGCCATCGCCACCTCGCAGATGGCCCAGACGACCCTGCGCTCGGTCGTCGGCCGGTCCGATCTGGACACGCTGCTGGCGCATCGCGCGGACCTGAACGAGGACCTCGCCCGCAACATCAACGCGCAGACCGAACCCTGGGGTGTGCAGGTGAAGGTCGTCGAGATCAAGGATGTCGAGATTCCGCAGGCGATGCAGCGCGCCATGGCCCGTGAGGCCGAAGCCGAGCGGGATCGCCGGGCGAAGATCATCAACGCCCACGGTGAACTGCAGGCGTCGGAGGAGCTGGGGCAGGCGGCGGAAATCCTGAGCCGCAATCCCGCGTCGCTTCAGCTGCGCTACCTGCAGACCCTGCTCGAGCTGGGCGCCGACCAGAAGTCGACCGTGGTCTTCCCGCTGCCGATGGACATCCTCGGCCCGTTCCTCAACAACAAGGCCCTGCCGGACCCGGCGGAGACCGCCGCGGCATTCGCCGCCGCCGTCGCAACCGCGGTCGCGGCCGTCGCATCACCGACAACGGAGGTTCCCGCCTGATGGCCGACACCGACTCGACCGACCGCACCCTCAGCATCCGTCTGATGCTGATCGGAGGCTTCGTCGGCATCTTCGCACCCATCTTCGGGTTCCTCGGCGGCACGATGGTCGGGGTCGACCAGACGGTCGGCGGCCTGGAGCCGCTCTTCGTTTGGCTCTTTGTGGGCATGATCGTCGGGATGCTCGGAGTGGCCGTCGGGATCCTCGGCGCCCTGCGCTGGGTCAAGGGCAAGCACCACCTGGACTGAGCGACCCACGTCCCTCCCGCACGCAGAAGCGCCCGGCCGAATTCTCGGCCGGGCGCTTCTGCGTCTGATGCGCTACTGGACCGCGAGCACACTGTCGCTGCTGGGCTGGTAGGCGCAGCTGGGATCCTCGGCCAGAGGGTCTCCGGTCACCGCGTAGGCGTGCGAGCGGGAGCCGCCGCAGACCGCGCGGAATTCGCAGTGACCACACCGGCCGCCGAAGAGGTCCGGGGTGCGCAGCTCCTGGAGTAGCTGCGCCTCCCGGTAGATCTCGGAGAAGGGCTGCTCGTGCACCGACCCCACGGACACGGGCAGGAAACCGCTCGGGTACACGAGACCGACATGGTCGACGAAGGCGAACCCGCGCCCGGAATTGACGTCGAGGGGTGCCCGCGGCCGCCGCCGTCTCGGCTCCTCGCCCGTGAGCACCTCATCCGTGGCCTCCCGCAGTGAGGCCCGCAGGGGTCCGACCGGGAACGCGGTGTCGAGGTCCGTGCTGTCGTCCACGTCGGCCCGCTGAATGGCGATGCGCCGGTAGTGGGCGGCCTCGGTCGCCTTGATGGCGACCAGGTCGGAGACGTCGTGCAGCCAGTGCAGCACCTCCTCCTCCTCGTCTGCGGTCAGGGCATTGAGAAGCTTGCCGCGGCCCGTGGGCACGAGGAAGAAGACGCTCCAGAGGGTGGTGCCGAGCTCGAGGACGGTCTTCAGGATGCCGGGCAGCTCGTGCACGGTGTCGCGGGTGACGGTCGTGTTGATCTGCAGCCGGTAACCGACCTCGCGCACCATCTTGGCGGCGATCATGGTGTCGTCGAAGACGCCGTCGACTCCGCGGAAGGCGTCATGGGTGGCCGCCGAGGCGCCGTCCAACGAGAGCGAGATGGCCTTGGCTCCGGCGTCGTGGAGCTCGACCAGGACTTCGCGGGTGAGGCGCGGGGTGACCGAGGGGGAGAGGGCCATGCTCAGGCCGAGGCCGGTGCCGTGGGCGACGAGCTCCGGCAGGTCGGGGCGCTCGAACGGGTCGCCGCCGGTGAGAACGACCAGGGGACGCGGCGTGCCGAAGGCGGCGAGGTCGTCCAGCAGCTTGCGACCCTGGTCCGTGCTCAACTCGAACGGATTGCGGGTGCGGATGGCGTCCGCCCGGCAGTGGGTGCACACCAGCTGACAGGCACGCGTCACCTCCCAGATGACGATGAAGGGCCGTTCGGCGGTGTCGTGGTGCAGCAGCCGGATGGGGCGCACGTGGGTATCAGTCATGAGGGAAGTCCTAGCTCAGCGCCGAATTTCGGCCCTCATTTGTTTTTACCATACATATAGGGAAAACTCATTCTGTGCCTATCCCACCGCTTGACGCCCGCACCCACCGCGTGCTCTCCGGCATCAGCCGGGTGGCCATCCTCGAGATCCTGCGCGCGGCCGATGCGCCGCTGGACGTGCCCGCCATCGCCGAGGCGGTGGGGCTGCACACCAACACGGTCCGGTCCCACCTCGATCGCCTGGTCGAGGTCGGCCTGGCAACCGGGACCGTCGAGGCTCGCCTGCGCCCCGGGCGTCCCCGGCTGCTCTTTCTGGCCACGGCCCCCGTTGCCCAAGTGCCCGACGACTCCTACCGGCTTCTCGCCGGCCTCCTGGCCGGCGGGTTGGGCAGGGACGCTCCCTCGGACGCGGCCGCGGAGGCCGGTCGGCGCTGGGGCCGGCAGCTGACCGCGTCGGAGTCCGGGCCCGGCGAATCGGTCGGGCGCATCGTGCAGATCCTCGACGAGGTCGGCTTCGAGCCGCGCCTCGGTTCTGCCGGAGCTGCCGGAGCTGCCGGAGCTGCCGGTGTCGACGCTGCCGCCGCCGGCCCGGACGACGCCGGGCCGGACGACGTCGTGATCGAACTGCACCGCTGCCCGTTCCTCGATGTGGCCAAGGACCACAGCGACGTCGTCTGCGCGGTGCACCGCGGCCTGATGGAGGGCGCCCTCGAACGCCTGCAGGCACCGGGAGTCACCGTCACCCTCGAACCGTTCGCCCGCCCGGGCGTCTGCCTCGCCCACCTCGCCCTCCCGGCGATGAAGCCGTGAGCGAGGCCCGGCGCACGCCGCTCCGCAGCACCTGTGCGCAGCCGCATCCGTGCTCCTCCGGCATGCGGAACACGATTCTCGGCCAGATCCCGATCTTCCAGGACCTGTCGGCCGGCGAGCTGGCCGACCTGGCCGACCGGATGCTGTCGCTCTCCTGGGGTCCCGGAGACACGCTGTTCACCGCGGGCGAGCCGTCCGAGCACGTGTACCTGCTCGCGGCCGGCCAGGCGAAGGCGTTCCGCTCGACCGCGTCCGGGCAGTCCACGAGCCTCGACTTCCTCGGCCCGGGCGACCTGCTGGGCAGCCTGACCGCGCTGGACGCGGGCCGGTACCCCGAAACGGCCGTGGCGCTGGTCACCACCTGCGCCCTGCGCCTCGAATCCGGCGCCTTCCGGCAGCTGCTGCTGGCACACCCATCGGTGGCGCTGCGCGTGCTCGACGTCATCGTCGACCGCCTGCACCGAGCCAGGTCGATGGAGGCCGAGCAGGCCTCCGCCACCGTCACCGCACGGGTGGCAGCGACCCTGCTGCGACTCGCCGACACCTTCGGCGTGCCGGGGGAGGGCGCCGGAACGACCCTGATCCAGTTGCCGCTGACCCGTGCCGACCTGGCCGCCATGACCGGCACGAGCGCCGAGTCGGTGTCCCGGGCCATGAGCGGCCTGCGCCGGCACGGTCTCATCGATTCCGGGCGGCGGTGGACCGCCGTGATCGACCGTGCCGGACTGGTTGCGGCAAAGTGACGACCGTCATGGTTGCCGCCGCCCCGGGTTCGTAACGTCGTAGTCATGACAACACACACTGCAACCCCGACCTCCACCCCGTCCACCGTGCACACCATCCTGCGGGCCGACGGCTTCTCCTGCCCGTCCTGCGTCGCCAAGATCGAGAAGCAGATCGGCCGCCTCGCCGGAGTCAGCGCCGTGACCGTGTTCTTCGCCACCGCGCGGATCGAGATCGACCACGACCCGGCCGTCGTCAGCACGGATGCCCTCATCGCCACCGTCGCCAAGGCCGGCTACACCGCCCGCCTGGCTGCGTTCTGACCGATGGATTGGGGGGAGTGACATGACCATCGTGCGCCGCTACCTGATCCCCATCGTCTCCGGCGGCTTGATCGCCCTATCCTGGCTGCTCGGCCTCCTGCCGTACCCGCCCCTCGTCGCCAGCGCGGCGATGGTGGCGGCCGCGGCGGTCGCCGGCTTCCCGATCGCGAGAACCGCCGGGCGGGCGCTGCGTGGCCGGGTCGTCGGCATCGACCTGCTCGTCACCGTCGCCGCCGTCGGAGCCCTCGTGCTCGGCGAATACTGGGAGGCCGCCGCCGTGACCTTCCTGTTCGCGATCGGGCACGCTCTCGAAACGGCCACCCTCAACCGCACCCGCTCCGCCCTGACCGCGCTCGTGGCCCTCGCCCCGGACGTCGCCCTCGTACTGCGGAACAATGAGCAGCTCGAGGTCCCGGCCGGGTCCGTGCAGACCGGGGAGACCGTTCTGGTCAAGAACGGCGCGCGGGTGCCCGTCGACGGCACTGTGCAGCAGGGCACCGGCACGCTCGACGAGGCCTCCATCACGGGGGAGTCCCGCCCGGCCGAGAAGGGCGCCGGCGACCGCGTCTTCGCCGGCACGATCTCGACCGGCGGCTTCCTGCAGGTGCTGGCCACCGAGGTCGGCGCGGCCACCACCCTGGCCCACATCGTGCACCGGGTCGAGGAGGCCCAGGAGGCCACCGCCCCGACCCAGGTCTTCATGGACCGGTTCTCGGCCTGGTACACCCCCGGCATCCTGGTGCTCTTCATCGTGGTCGGGCTGGTGACTGGCGACGTGTTCCTGGCGCTGACCCTGCTCGTGATCGGCTGCCCCGGCGCCCTGGTCATCTCCATCCCGGTCGCGATCGTCGCCGGGATCGGCCGCGCCGCGCAGCTGGGAATCCTGATCAAGGGCGGCGAGTTCCTCGAGACATCCGCGAGGATCACGGTCGTCGCCGTCGACAAGACCGGCACCCTCACCCGAGGCCGGCCGGCTGTGACGGATGTCGTGGTGTTGAACCCCGACCTGACCCGTTCCGAGGTGCTCGACTGGGCAGCGAGGGCGGAGGCCGGCTCCGAGCATCCGCTGGCCGGAGCGATCGTGCAGGCGGCCGCGAGGGAGGGATCCTCGGGGCCGGTCACCCTGCCCGAGCACATCACCTCGGTGCCCGGACACGGCATCGTCGCCAGTGTGGCCGGCCGCAGCGTGCTGATCGGCAACCCGGCCCTGCTCCGAACGCACACGATCGCGGGCACGGATGCCGCCACGACGGTGGCCGACGAACTCGCTGCGCGCGGGCGCACCCCGCTGATCGTCGTGCTCGACGGCGTCATCGCCGGGGTCCTGGCCGTTGCCGACGAGGTGCGTGCCGACGCCCCCGACATGGTGGCCGCACTGCACGCGGCCGGCGTCGCCCGGGTCGTCATGCTCACCGGCGACGGCCCGCTCGTGGCGCAGGCCGTGGGCGCCGAGGTCGGGATCGACGAGGTGTGGTCGTCCTTGCTGCCCGAAGACAAGCTCGACGTCGTCGCCGGGCTCCGGCGGGACGGCCACGTGGTGGCGATGGTGGGAGACGGCGTCAACGACGCTCCGGCCCTGGCCACGGCGGATATCGGCATCGCGATGGGCGCTGCCGGTTCCGCCGTCGCGGTCGAGACCGCCGACATCGCCCTGATGGGCGACAACCTGCTGATGCTCCCCGCCGCCATCGACCTCGCTCGCCGCACCGTGCGCGTCATGCACCAGAACGTGGCCCTCGCCCTGGTCACGGTGGCCCTGCTGCTGGCCGGGGTGCTGTTCGGCGGCGTGACGATGGCCGTCGGCATGCTCGTGCACGAGGCATCCGTGCTGATCGTGATCGTGAATGCGATGCGCCTGCTGCGCCGTGCTTCGTCCGAATCGCATGTGAAGTCTGTCGAAGAATCTGAGAAATCGGAGAATACAGAGATGATGAACAGGTGACGCCGTCCACCCCCTCCTCGAGCTACCGCACCCTCGCGTCCTTCAGCAGGATCCAGCTGCTTTTCTTCCTGCAGCAGCGCGGAACGATGACGGTGGGCGACCTGGCCGAGGCCACCGGCCTGCACCACAACACGGCCCGCGAGCACCTGCAGCGCCTGATCGGTGACGGTTTCGTCACCTGCCAGCCGGAGAGCAAGGACTCCAAGGGTCGGCCCCGGATGCTGTACAGCGCCACCGCCGCCGGTCCGGACCGCGCCGACGGTTCCATCCGGGCGGCGAAGGTGGAGGCCGCGGAGCGCAACGGTGATCAGGTGCGGCGGATGCTGCGGGTCGAGGCCGTGATCCACTCGCCGCTGCAACGGCAACTGGACGCCCTCGACGACCACCTCGACCAGTCCGGCTTCGACGCGCGGCTCGAGATCGACGGCACCGACGGCAACCGGGTGCACCTGCACGAGTGCCCGTACAGCGAGATGGTCAAGGCGCACCCCGAGGTCTGCCGGGTGCACTTCGGACTGCTGAAAACCCTGCTCGAGGTGACAGAGGGTCCCCTGAGCGCCGACGCGTTGCATCCGCTGGTCGCACCCGACACCTGCACCCTCGACCTGCACCGGTCCGACGCAAAACCTGGCACCGACGCCGAACCCACGCTCGGACGGACCGCCGAACCCGCCGTCGAAGAACAGTCCAAGCCGGCAATCATTTGTCACGGTGTTTCCGGCTTGTAGCGAATTTCACCACCCCTGAGACTGGACTCCGAGGGTGGTTGCCGTCCATGGCGACCCCGGGCAGTGCAAGGGGTACGTTGTGAAATCACTCAAGAATTCGGCCTTCGTCAAGCCGGCCAAGACCCAGCCGGGCAAGCCCGGCCTCGACGGCCCGATCGACGACACGATCCTGAAGCTCGGGCGCTTCCTGCGCCGAGGCAAGGCGTCCCCCGACCTGCGGTCAGTGTTCCTCGAGGGCGGCCGCGACGCCGACTCGTTCTACCGCGACCGCTGGACCCATGACAAGGAGGTCCGGTCCACCCACGGCGTGAATTGCACCGGCTCCTGCTCCTGGAAGGTGTACGTCAAGGACGGCATCATCACCTGGGAGACCCAGCAGACCGACTACCCCTCCGTCGGCCCGGACTCACCCGAATACGAGCCCCGCGGCTGCCCCCGCGGCGCCGCCTTCAGCTGGTACACCTACTCGCCGACCCGGGTCAAGTACCCCTATGTGCGCGGTGTGCTGCTCGACCTCTTCCGCGCGGCGAAGGCCCGCACCGGCGACCCGGTGCTCGCCTGGGCCGAGGTCACCGGTGACCCCGAGAGCGCCCGCGCCTACAAGAGCGCCCGCGGCAAGGGCGGCCTGGTCCGCACCAGCTGGGACGAGGCGTCCGAGATCGTCGCCGCCGCCCACGTGCACACCATCAAGAAGTACGGCCCCGACCGCATCGCCGGCTTCTCGCCGATCCCCGCCATGTCGATCGTCTCGCAGGGGGTGGGAAACCGGTTCATCTCCATGCTCGGCGGCACCATGCTCTCGTTCTACGACTGGTACGCCGACCTTCCCGTCGCGTCCCCGCAGGTGTTCGGCGACCAGACCGACGTGCCGGAATCGGCCGACTGGTGGAACTCGTCCTACCTGATCATGTGGGGCTCCAACGTGCCGGTCACCCGCACGCCCGACGCGCACTTCATGGTCGAGGCCCGCTACAAGGGCCAGAAGGTCATCACCGTCTCGCCCGACTACGCCGACAATTCCAAGTTCGCCGACGAGTGGCTGGCCGTGCACCCCGGCACCGACGGCGCGCTGGCGCTGGCCATGGGCCACGTCGTGCTCAAGGAATTCCTGGTCGACCGTCGCACGCCCCGCTTCGTCGACTACATGAAGCGTTACAGCGACTCCGCCTACCTGATTAGCCTCACCAAGCGCGGCGACGCGTACGTGCCCGGCAAGTTTGTGACCGCGGATGCCCTGCCCGGCCTCGACCCGACGGTCGCCAGCGCCGCGTTCAAGCCGGTGCTCCTCGACCAGAACGGCCAGGTCGTCGTGCCCAACGGTTCGATCGGGCACCGTTTCTCCGAGACGGATGTCGGCAAGTGGAACCTCGACCTCGAGGGTGTCGACCCGCTCCTGTCCATCGCGGACGCGCCCGACTACGACCAGGCGTCCGTCGCCATCGACATGCCCCGGTTCGACGTCGCCCCGGAGACCGATGAGATCGGCGAGCAGCACGCGGGAGGCGCGGGCGTCATCCGTCGCGGCGTGCCTGTGCGGATGGTCGCCGGCCAACTGGTCACCACCGTGTTCGACCTGCTGCTCGCGCAGTACGGCGTCGGCCGCCCCGGACTGCCCGGCGTCTGGCCCACCGGCTACGACGACGCCACCTCGCCCGGCACCCCGGCCTGGCAGGAGGGCATCACCTCGGTGCCGATGCAGGCCGCCGAGCGTATCGGCCGCGAGTTCGCGCAGAACGCCGAAGACTCCAACGGCCGATCGATGATTCTGATGGGCGCCGGAACCAACCACTGGTTCCACTCCGACACCATCTACCGCGCTTTCCTCGCGCTGACCACCATGACCGGCTGCCAGGGCGTTAACGGCGGCGGCTGGGCTCACTACGTCGGCCAGGAGAAGGTGCGCCCGCTCACCGGCTACGGCCAGTACGCGTTCGGCCTGGACTGGGTGCGCCCGCCCCGCCAGATGATCGGCACCGGCTTCTTCTACCTCGCCACCGACCAGTGGCGCTACGACGGCCTCTCCGCCGACACCCTCTCCAGCCCGCTCGGCACCGGCACCTTCAAGGACCGCACCACCGCCGACTGCCTGGTCGAGTCGACCAAGCGCGGCTGGATGCCCGGTTACCCCACCTTCAACCGCAACTCGCTCGACCTCGTCGACGACGCGGTCGCCGCGGGCGTCGACCCGGCCCAGTACGTCGTCGAGTCACTCGGCGACGGCACCCTCGAGTACGCGATCGAGGACCCGGACGCACCGGAGAACTTCCCGCGCATCCTCGACGTCTGGCGGGCCAATGTGATCGGCTCCTCCGGCAAGGGAAACGAGTATTTCCTCAAGCACCTGCTCGGCACCAAGAACGCCGTGCGCGCCCCCGAATCGCCGCCCGAGAAGCGCCCGAAGACCATGAAGTGGCACGAGACCGCGCCCGAGGGCAAGCTCGACCTGATGGTCACCAGCGACTTCCGCATGACGAGCACGACCATCTTCAGCGACGTGGTGCTGCCCCCGGCCACCTGGTACGAGAAGAACGACCTGTCGACCACCGACATGCACCCGTTCATCCACTCGTTCAACCCGGCGATCGCCCCGCCGTGGCAGGCGAAGACCGACTTCGACATCTTCCACATCCTCGCCGAGAAGATCTCGGAGATGAGCGTGGAGCACCTCGGGGTGCGCAAGGACCTCGTCGCGGTTCCGCTGCTGCACGACACCCCGGATGCGATGAGCGCCCCGCATGGCATCGTCGAGTACGACCAGGTTCTGGTGCCCGGCGTGACCATGCCCAAACTGGTCGTCGTCGAACGCGACTACCCGGCCTTCGCCGCCCGCCTCGGCGCCCTCGGGCCGCTGACCGAGAAGCTCGGCATGATGACCAAGGGCGTCAAGTTCAACCCCGACGTCGAGGTGGCCTACCTGGCCAAGAAGAACGGTCTCGTCACGAGCGGCCCCGCGGCCGGCCGGCCCCAGCTGAAGACCGCCATCCAGGCCTGTGAAATGGTGCTGGCTCTGTCCGGCACCACCAACGGTCGGCTCGGCACGCAGGGCTTCCGCCGCATGGAGGAGCGCACCGGTCAGAAGCTGGCGCACCTGGCCAGCGACAACGAGGGCCGACGCTTCTCCTACCCGGATGTGCAGGGTGCCCCGGTGCCGGTGCTCACCTCCCCGGAGTGGTCCGGCAGCGAGCACGGCGGCCGACGCTACAGCGCGTTCACGATCAACGTGGAGCACCTCAAGCCCTGGCACACTCTCACCGGGCGGCAGCACTTCTACCTCGACCACGACTGGATGATCGAACTGGGGGAGACCCTGCCGATCTTCCGGCCGCCGCTGGACATGCACCGCCTCTTCGACGACTCCATCGTCGGGTCGACGTCGTCCACGGGCGCGGCCGGCTCGAAGGGCCGGGCCGAGGTGGCCGTGCGCTACCTCACCCCGCACTCGAAGTGGTCGATCCACTCCGAGTACCAGGACAACCTGATGATGCTGTCGCTGTCCCGCGGCGGACCCACCATCTGGATGTCACCGCTCGACGCCGACAAGATCGGCGTGCGCGACAACGAGTGGATCGAGTCCTACAACCGCAACGGCGTCGTCGTGGCCCGTGCGGTCGTCTCGCACCGGATGCCCGAGGGCACCGTGTACATGTACCACGCGAAGGACCGCACCATCAACGTGCCGATCGCCGAGACCAGCGGCATGCGCGGCGGTACGAACAACTCGCTCACCCGGATCCTGCTGAAGCCGAGTCACCTGATCGGTGGCTATGCCCAGCTGTCCTTCGCTTTCAATTACCTCGGCCCGACCGGGAACCAACGCGACGAGGTCACCGTGATCCGTCGACGCAGCCAGGAGGTTGAGTACTAAATGCGCGTTATGGCTCAGATGTCGATGATCATGAATCTCGACAAGTGCATCGGGTGCCACACCTGTTCGGTCACCTGCAAGCAGGTGTGGACCAACCGCACCGGCGTCGAATACGTCTGGTTCAACAACGTTGAGACCAAGCCCGGCGTCGGCTACCCGCGCCGCTACGAAGACCAGGACAAGTGGAAGGGCGGCTGGCAGCGCAACAAGCGCGGACGCCTGAAACTGCGCTCCGGCGGCCGGATCAAGCGCCTCGCCACCATCTTCAACAACCCCGACCTCCCCGTGATCGACGACTACTACGAGCCGTGGACCTACGACTACGACATGCTGACCAAGGCTCCACTGAGCACGGAAAGCCCCGTGGCGCGGCCCAAGTCGCTGCTCACCGGCCAGAACATGGACATCAAGTGGTCCGGCAACTGGGACGACGACCTCGGCGGCTCGCAGGAGACCGCGGCCGACGACCCCATTCTCGCCACCATGAGCGAGCACGTGAAGATGGAATTCGAGAACACCTTCATGTTCTACCTGCCGCGCATCTGCGAGCACTGCCTGAACCCTGCCTGCGTCGCGGCCTGCCCCTCGGGCGCCATGTACAAGCGCGAGGAGGACGGCATCGTCCTCGTCGACGAAGACGGATGCCGCGGCTGGCGCATGTGCGTCTCCGCCTGCCCCTACAAGAAGGTCTACTTCAACCACAAGACGGGTAAGGCCGAGAAGTGCACTCTCTGCTACCCGTTGATCGAGCAGGGCAAGCCCACCATCTGCTCGGAGACCTGCGTCGGCCGGTTGCGCTACCTCGGCCTGATGCTCTACGACGCCGACGCGGTCCTCGCACAGGCCTCGGTCGAGAACGAGCATGACCTCCTGGACGCCCAGCGTGCCTGCTTCCTCGACCCGTTCGACCCTGAGGTCATCGCCGCGGCGAAGGCCGAGGGCATGGAGGACGACTGGATCCTCGCGGCCCAGAACAGCCCGATCTACAAGCTCATCTCCGAATACAAGGTGGCCCTGCCGCTGCACCCGGAATACCGCACCATGCCCATGGTCTGGTACATCCCCCCGCTGTCCCCGGTGGTCGACGTCATCTCGACCACCAACAACGACGGTGAGGATGCCCGCACCCTGTTCGCCGCCATCGACAAGCTCCGCATCCCGGTGGAATACCTCGCCGGACTGTTCTCGGCCGGGGACGTCGTTCCCGTCGAGTCCTCGCTGCGGAAGCTCGCCGCCATGCGGTCGTACATGCGCGACATCAACCTGGGCCGAGAGCGCGACGAGTCGATCCCGGAGGCGGTCGGCATGACCGGCACCGAGATCGAGGCCATGTACCGCCTGCTGGCCATCGCCAAGTATGAGGACCGTTACGTCATCCCCAAGGCCCACGTCGAAACGGCGCGTGAGCTGGAGGAACTCGCCTGCTCGCTCGACACCGACGGCGGCCCCGGCATGGGGGGCCCCACCGCCGCCACGGCGGCCGGCCCCTACGGCAAGACGCCCGGGATGCCGCTGAACGCGACCGTCGACAACTACAACCAGCTGGTCGGCAAGGGCGGGGAACGCACGAAGCCCACCACGCCGGGGCGGGTCAACCTGCTCAACTGGACCGGCGGAGGTGTGCCGGAGGGCCTGTTCCCGCCCAGAACGGCCGATGGCGCGACCGGTAGCCCCGCATGAAGCTCCCCAAGCTCCCGAACCGCAAGGTGACGGCGGTGCCTCTGTCCGCGGACGACGCGCGGATGGCCCATATGGCGGCATCCATCCTGCTGGACTACCCCAACGAGGAGCGACGGGCCCGGTTCGGGGCCGTCGCCGCCTCGGTGGCGTTGCTGCCGGATCCGCTCCGCCGCGCCTTCGAGGCGTTCCTGGGCGAAGCGGATGCGATGACGCAGCAGGAGCTGGAGATCCACTTCACGGCGACGTTCGACCTCAAGCGCAAGTGCTGCCCGTACCTGAGCTACTACGCGGCGGGGGACACCCGCCGCCGCGGCATGGCGCTGGTGCGCTTCGTGGAGGCCTACCGGGCCGCCGGCTGGGAGGTCGCGGCCGATGAACTGCCCGACTACCTGCCGATGGTGCTCGAATTCTCGGCGCTCAGCGACTCGCCGATCGCGCAGGAGCTGCTGGCCGCGCACCGCGACGGGATCGAGGTGCTCCGCACGGCGCTCGAGGCCGTGCCGAGCCCCTACTCGCACGTCGTGGAGGCGGTCTCCCTGTCTCTGCCGAAGATCGACGAGGAAACGCGTCAGCGCTACCTCAACCTGGTGAACGAGGGTCCGCCGACCGAGACGGTCGGCATGACCTTCCTCGGCAATCTCAAACCGTTCTCGCCGTCCGGCGCGAACAGCGAGGAAGTACGGGTATGAATCCGCTCGACATTCTGCTCTGGGTGGCGTTCCCCTACGCCGCCGCCGTGGTCTTCATCGTCGGCCACCTGCTGCGCTACCGGTTCGACCAGTTCGGCTGGACCTCGCGGTCGAGCCAGACCTACGAGAACAAGTGGCTGCGCTGGGGTTCGCCGATGTTCCACTACGGCATCCTGATGGTCTTCGGCGGGCACATCGTCGGACTCTTCATCCCCAAGCCGTGGCTCGAGTTCTTCGGCGTCACCGAGCACATCTACCACCTCGGGGCCACCTGGCTGGGCAGCGTCGCCGCGGTGCTGACCATCGCCGGTCTGGTCATCCTGCTGGTCCGTCGCCGCCTGGTCGCCCGGGTCAAGCTGGTCACCACCGTGATGGACAAGGTCATGTACCTGTTCCTCGCCGGCACGATCGCGTTCGGCACGATCGCGACCGTGCTGTACCAGGTGCTCGGGGCCGGTTACGACTACCGCGGGTCGATCTCGCCGTGGATCCGCAGCCTCTACGGCTTCCAGCCGGACCCGGCGCTGATGAGCGACGTGCCGTTCTTCTTCCAACTGCACGTGCTCACCGCGACAATGCTGTTCCTGCTGTGGCCCTTCACCCGACTGGTGCACGTCTTCTCGGCGCCGCTCGGCTACTTCGTGCGGCCCTATATCGTCTACCGCTCGCGGGACGGGCACCGCGGAGCGGGTGCTGTGAAGGCCCGGCGCGGCTGGGAGAAAAGCGAACTCCCCCGCGACACCCGCGACAGGGAGGGCAGCCGCCGCTAGGCGCCCGGCCCGGAGACGTTGACTCCGGCGGCCGGCCGGGTCATCGTGGAGACGTTCGCCCTCCTCGAACGACCCGCAGTAGAAAGGTCGCCGATCATGACCGCACCCACGGTGGCGCACCTCAGCGTGGAGGACCGCAAGGCGCGCGGCACGAGCGCGCGGGAGCGCACACCCCTCACCAGCCACCGCGGGTGGGCTCCCGCCGGCGGCCGCCCCGATCCGGTCGCCCTGCTCGAGGCGCAGAACGTCACCCGGGAGCGGGATCTGGTGCCGGTCCGGCACGGCCGGATGCTGGCGTCCCCGTTCACCTTCTACCGCGGCGCGGCCAAGATCATGGCCGAAGACCTGCGCCACACCCCACGGGCCGGTCTGGCCGTCCAGCTCTGCGGTGACGCCCACCTCTCCAATTTCGGCGTGTTCGCGTCGCCGGAGCGGCGTCTCCTGTTCGACCTGAACGACTTCGACGAGACGCTCCCCGGGCCGTTCGAGTACGACGTGCTGCGGATGTCCGCGAGCTTCACGATCGCGGCTCGGAACAACGGTTTCAGCGCGACCGACGTGCGTGATGCGACGCTCGCCGCGCTGCGCTCCTACCGCGAGGCCATGGGCAGGTTCGCCACCATGGGCACCATGGACATCTGGTACGCCCGACTGTCAGAGGAGGAGTTGACCGCCGCCATCCAACTGGCGATCGGCGCCCAGAAGGGCAAGCAGCGGAAGGCGGCGGAGGCGATCGGGAAGAACGCGCAGCGGAACGTCGCGAAGGCCCGTGGCCGCGACAGCCTGCAGGCCCACTCCAAGCTCGCCGAGTACGTCGACGGGCAATACCGGATCGTCAGCCAGCCGCCGATCGTCATCCCCGCCCGGGAGCTGCTGGACCATTTCGGCATGTCTCCCGACGAGACCCGGGCCGCATTGCACGCGCAGTTGCGGTCCTACCGGGCCACGCTGCAGGACGACCGCCGTCATCTGCTCGAGCAGTTCCAGCTTGTCGACGTGGCCCGCAAGGTCGTGGGCGTCGGCAGCGTCGGTACCCGGTCCTTCATCGCCCTGCTCCAGGGACGCGACGAGCAGGACCCCCTCTTCCTGCAGGTCAAGGAGGCCACGGCGTCCGTGCTGGAAGACCACCTGCCGAAGAGCCGCTACCGGCAACCGGGTGAGCGCGTGGTGCAGGGGCAACGGATGATGCAGGCCGCCAGCGACATCTACCTGGGTTGGACCACGGGCGTGCAGGACGACCGCTACCTGTACTGGCGGCAGCTGCGGGACATGAAGGGGTCGGCCGTGATCGAGACCATGCAGCCACTCGCCATGTCGTTCTACGCCCGCGCGTGCGGCTGGACGCTCGCCCGGGCGCACGCCCGCTCGGGCGACCCGATCGCGATCGCGGCCTATCTCGGCACGAGTGACAAGTTCGACAAGGCGGTCACCGATTTCTCCAAGCGCTACGCCGACCAGAACGACCGGGACTACGCCCGGTTCGCCGAGGCCGTGCGTTCCGGCCGGCTGCGGGCGATCGAGGGCGTCTGATCAGCGGGTGAGCGAAGCCTGCGCTTCGTGGCGGGGTGCCGCACCGGTGCCTAGCATTGCCTGTGCAGGCCCTTTTCGTGCTCGCCGCGACGCCCCACGAGGAGAACCACGTTCGAAGCGCTGCTCGACACCATCTTCGGTTTGCCGGTGCACCCCCTCGTGCTGCACGCGACCGAGGCCGTCGTCCCCACGGCCGCTCTCGTCCAGACCCACGTGGGACTGGCCGAAGGGCTGCTGCCCTGGGTTCTCGGACTGGTCGTGGTCGCCGCCGTCCTGCTCTGGTGGAACTACCGGGAGATCTCCGACCGGACATCCGTCGCCCGCGCCCCGAAATGGGCGGCCATCGTGCT
Source organism: Cryobacterium sp. TMT3-29-2 (assembly GCF_004564305.1). NCBI lineage: Bacteria > Bacillati > Actinomycetota > Actinomycetes > Micrococcales > Microbacteriaceae > Cryobacterium > Cryobacterium sp. TMT3-29-2. The sequence goes on along the minus strand of NZ_SOGK01000031.1, from coordinate 19,897 downwards.
GGTCGTACTGCCCAAGCTAGTCCGCGGTGGAGGCCCGTTCTTCGGCGAGTTCGGCGAGCCGGGCGAGGGCGCGGGGCCAGTCCGCGGCGAACATGGCCGTGAATTCCTCGTCGGTGTCGACCTCCACCACCAGGGTGGTCACCCCGTCGGATTCGCTGAACGAGTAGTCCTCGTGCGCGCCCGCGAAGCGTCGTGCATGAGCGCTCGTGGTGTCGTCGATGCCCCGGGACACTTCACCGCGGATCTCCAGAGAGATGAACTCGTCCCGCCGGTTCTCGATGACCGTGGCCACCAACCCGCTGTGGGAACCGTTCTGGTCGGGGGCGAGGAAGCGGATCAGGCCTCCCTGGGCCCAGCTGCCGACGTAGTGGGACCCCTCGTGGAACGTCCGGGTCCAGTCCCGGTAGGTGGACTCGTCGAGCATCGTGGTCCAGACGGTGTGCACGGGTGCGTCGACCCGAATCGTGAAGTGCAGCTTGTCCATGCGGAGAGCTTAACGCCGCTTCGGCAAGACGAAACCCCCCGCGTCCAGGGCGGTTTCAAGCAGGACGCGGGGGGTTTCTCGGTGCGAAGAATTGCCGGAGTCGTTCTAGCTGGGGAAGGGGGCACCCTTGCGGGCGTAGTAGAACCAGGCCAGCCAGGTGCAGAACACGCAGAACACGGCGCAGCCGATGAAGAACGCGGTCGGGCTGATGGCGGTGAGCGAGATTCCCACGATGAACGGTCCAAAGGCCGCGATGGCGGACGTCCAGGCGATGGCGCCGCCGGCCTGACGCTTCGGGAAGATCATCGGCATCTGCTTGAACGTGCCGGCGTTGGCCAGCCCGGCGAAGAAGAAGATGATGAGCATGCCGGTGAGGAAGCCCCAGAACTCGTCCACGCTGGTCGGCGTGAGGAAGAAAGCGGTGACGGTCGTTCCCGCCACCATGCCGAGGCCGCCGATGAAGGTGAAGATCGCGCCGCCCCACTTGTCGCAGAACGGGCCGCTCGCAGCCCGCACCAGGGCGCCGAGGACGGGGCCGATGAAGGCGAAGGCCAGGGGGTTCGGGGCATCTGGGAAGTCGCCGTAGACGTTGAGGATGATCAGGCCCATCTGGGCGGCCAGACCGCTGTATGCGCCGAAGCTCATCAGGTAGATGGCCGTCATGATCCAGGTGTGCTTGACCTCGAAGATGTCCATCTGCTGGCGGAAGTTAGCCGTGATCGGCACCCGCCGCAGGAACATTACCGCGAGGACGACGGCGAGCAGAGCCCAGGGGATGAGCACGAGTCCGCCGTTGTGCAGCCAGACGAGGTCACCGTCGGCGCTGCTCTGCGGGGTGAGGGCCGCGGTGCCGAGCAGGCCGAAGCCGACGACCCAGGGCAAAATCAACTGCATCAGGCCGATGCCGAAGTTACCGAGGCCGGCCTGCAGGCCCAGGGCCGTTCCGGCGAGGCGCTTGGGGAAGAAGTAGCTGGTCGACGCCATGAAGCCGGAGAAGGTTCCACCGCCGATACCGGCCGCGAAGGCCAAAGAAAGCAGAACCCAGTAGGGCGTGGACGTGTCCCGGGCGGCGAGGGTCCAGCCGAGCATCGGGATCACGAGCAGGGCCGACGACATGGCGACCAGGTTGCGGGTTCCCATCATCGGCGGCAGGAACATGAAGACCAGGCGCAGCAGACCTCCGGCCAGCCCGGGGAGGGCGACGAGCCAGTACAGCTGGCTGGGCGCGAGGGAGTATCCGATGTCGTTCAGGCGCGGGGCGATCGCGCTGACGAGATACCAGGCCGCGAAGCTCAGGGTCAGGCTGAAAGTGGTGATCCACAGTGTGCGCCAGGCGAGCTTGGGATCCCAGGTCTCGTCATTCTCCGGATCCCAGTTGGAGAGATCCGGTTTGAGTTTCGAGGCGAACTGTGTGGACGTTTCGACTGACATTGGCTTCCTCGGCTAGGTGCGCTGCCGGGCACATAGCCCGCGTAGCTTCCACCCTCGCGGTGCGGCCGGAATGCGACAACGCGCGAACACCGTGAAAAATGATTCGGTCGAACAGAACCGGGGGTGAGGGGCGTCAGCCGCCGTTCGTCATCCTCCGGTCGTCAGCCTCCGGCGAAGGGCGGCAGCACATCGACGGTGTCGCTGTCGGAGAGCGGCACCGCGTCATCCGTCGCCCGCGTGCCGTTCACGAGCAGGGAGCACCGGCCGAGGACCCGCTCGAACTCGGCGCCGTACCGGACGGTGAGCCGGGTGCGCAGGTCGCCGATGGTGGCGATGTCGAGGGTGGCCGCGTCGACGGCGGCCGCCTCGGCTGCCGCGGCGAAGAAACGGATGGTCGCCATCAGCGGGCATCTCCGGGCTGGCGTCCCGGCTGATTCGCCGGTTCGTCCGGCGGCCAGTTGAGGGCGAGTTCGGTCGCCCGTGCGCTGGCGGCCTCGATGTCGGCGACCGTGCCGCCGTTCCGGGCGGCGGCCAGCCCGACCAGAAAGGTGCTCAGCGGCGCGGCGGGCCGGGCCACGTTGTGCGCCACGTCGCGAGCCACGTCGAGCAGCGTGCCCACGGGGATGTCGGCCGGATCGAGTTCGAGGGTGGCGGCGAGGGCCACCAGCCAGTCGTCGAGAGCCTCGGGGGGAAGCGGGGTCGAGGTGCTCATTCGGTATCACTCCTCATCGGATTGCTCCGCGGTCGGATTGCTCCGCGGTCGGATTGCTCCGCGGTCGGATCGTCCCGCTGTGGGGTGCTGGTCAGCAGTGCGGAACTCCTTTCAACATCCTGCCATGTGTCCACGTCGCTCCCGGCGCCGGCCAGGTCGCGCACGCCCCGCAGCGTGAGCGTGGCCAGCAGCCCGTGCATGCTGGCGCCGTGGGCGTCGGCCCCGAGCCGGTGCGCGGCCGCCCGCAGGGGCGCCAGACGGTAGATCCCGGCGAGCCACTGCGCGCTGCCGCCCGGATCGACCAGGTGCAGGCCGTGAACGGATGCCGGCAGCCCCGGGTCGGTCGCCGCCGGAACCAGCAGGCGGGCGGCATCCGCTGCCCACGGCAGGTCGCAGGCCAGCAGCAACACCCAGCCGGGCGGTGCGGAGGCCTCCCGGGCGGCGGTCACGCGCTCGAGCGCGCCGAGTCCCGCCACGATCCCGGCGACCGGGCCGCCGAACGGTGGGTCCTCGAGCGTCCAGGTCAGGTCGGCCGTGGCGTCGGCCGGAACGGCCGCACGGGCTTCCACCGGCCCGACCACGACGACGTGCCGGGCGAGACCCCGGGCGTCCAGCACCCGGGAGAGCAGCGTGCGGCCGGCCACCTCGATTGCGGGCTTGACCGCGCCGTCGAGGCGCCGTGCCCGGCCGCCCGCCAGCACGATCAGGTCGACGCGCGCCGATTCCGTGGTCACGGCTACTCGTTCGGGCGGTGCCAGTCGCCGGACTTGCCGCCGGTCTTGGTGAGCAGGCGCACGTTCTCGATCATCACGGACTTGTCGAGACCCTTGACCATGTCGACCACGGCGAGGGCTGCGACCGAGACGGCGGTCAGCGCCTCCATCTCGACGCCGGTGCGGTCGGCCGTGCGCACGGTGGCCGTGACGCGTACCCCGGCGTCTTCGATGACGAGGTCGACGGCGGCGCCGTGCACCCCGATCACATGGGCGAGGGGGAGCAGGTCGGCGCACTTCTTGGCACCCTGGATGCCGGCGATGCGGGCCACGGCGAGCACGTCGCCCTTGGGGGTGCTGCCGTCCCGGAGGGCCGCGATGACGGTCGGGCCGCAGGCCACGAATCCGGCGGCGGTGGCACTGCGCACGGTGGGCTGCTTCTCGGTGACGTCGACCATGCGGGCCTGGCCGGCGGAATCGAGATGGGTGAAGGGGTGTGCGCTCAGATCGCGGATGCTCATGTCACCAGCATGACAGTGACGCGGTCGCCCTCGGCAATCCGAGTCACGTTCTCCGGCACCAGGGCGAGCCCGACGGCCTGGGCGAGCCCGGCGACGAGGTGGGATCCCGACCCGCCCGCGGCGGACCGGCGCACCACTCTGCGGGCGCCCTCACCCGCGACGGTCACCGGCATGTACTGGGCACGTCCGGGCGGGGAGTTCCAGCTCTCCCCGGCGGTCGCCGAGATCGTGGTGCGGAAAAGGTCGGTATGCCCGCCGAGGCGGCGCAGGGCCGGGCGCACGAACACCTCGAACGACACGAAGGCGCTGACCGGGTTGCCGGGCAGGGCGAAGATGAGCGGTCCCTCCACGGCGTCGGCGTCGGCCGGCCAACGGCCGAAGCCCTGGGGTTTGCCGGGCTGCATCTTGACCGGTCCGAACCATACGGTGCCGAGCGGGGCGAGCACGGCCTTGACGACGTCATAGGCGCCGACGCTCACCCCGCCGGAAAGCACGATGGCGTCCACCGTGCCGGCCAAGCCGGCCAGCAGGCTGCGGAGCGTGATCTCGTCGTCGGGAACCGCGCCGAGCCGGATCGGCACCCCGCCGGCCGCGGTGACGGCCGCGGCGAGCAGGTAGGAGTTGGAGTCGGGGATCTGACCGCGCCGGGTGGGTTCGCCGGGGGTGACGAGTTCGCTCCCGGTGGAGATCACGGCCACGCGCGGGGCCGGGTGCGCCCGCAGCGACGAGGTGCCGGCGCTGGCGGCCGCGGCCACTCGGGTCGGCCAGAGCACCGAGCCGCGGGTGAGCACGGTGTCGCCGGCGCGGGCGTCTTCGCCGGCGCGACGGATGTGCGCGGCCGGCTGCGGTGCCCGCACGATGGTGACCGTGTCGGTGCCCTGATCGGTGTCCTCGATCGGCACGACGGCATCCGCCCCGTCGGGGATCGGCGCCCCGGTCATGATCCGGGCCACCTGGCCGGCTTCCAGCTGCGGGTTGTGGCTGGTTCCGGCCGGAAGGTCGGCGACCACCGGCAGCGTCACCGGGTGCTCACTCGAGGCCCGCACCAGGTCGGCGTGCTGCACGGCGTAGCCGTCCATGGCCGAGTTGTCGAAGGGGGGTGTGTCCGTCCTGCTCCGAACATCCTCGGCCAGAACGAGACCCAGCGCCTCGTCGAGCGACACGAGCACGGGCGGCAGAGCTGCGACCCGTGCGAGCACGAAGGAGAGCTGGTCGGCGACACTGCGGGCTGAGACCGGCACGGTGCACCCGTCCGCGTCGTGCTGGTGCTGGTGCTCGTGCTGGGGCCTGTGCCCGGTCCCCGTCATGGTCGGTTCCCCGCTGTGGTCGTCGAGTCGCCGGACACGGCGTCGCCGCCCCACTTGCTGCCGACGCCGGGAGCGGTGCGGGCGTCGACGGCCGCGTCCCAGGCGACGATCCCGCCGGCGAGCAGGGTCAGGCCCGTGAAACCGGCCGCGTCCAGGGCCGTTGCGGCGCGTTCGGCCCGCGGCCCCAGGTGGCAGTGCAGTACCAGCGGCACGTCCCGCGGCAGGGTGGCCATGCCTGACACGGTGAGTAGTTCTCCGAGCGGGAGCAGAACGGCATCCGGGATGGAGCTCTCGGCATGCTCGTCGGCCTCGCGCACATCCACGAGCACGAACGAGTCGGTCCCGTCGGCGCGGGCGGTGAGCCGGGCCACGAGTTCCACCGGGGTGAGAGTCGGCCAGACCGGAGTGGCGGCCGCGGCCTGAGCTGAGGCGCGGGTGGCGGCGAGGTTCTCGGCCGGGTTCGGGGCGGCGGCGGCGATGCCGGTGCCGATCAGGGGTACCTCGGTGAAGCGGCCCGAGAGCGCGTCGATCACGAGCACGCGCCCGATCAACGGGGTCCCGATGCCGGCGATCAGCTTGATCGCCTCGGTGGCCATCAGCGAGCCCACCTGGCCGCAGAGCGCGCCGAGCACGCCGGCCTCGGCGCAGTTGGGCACCTCGCCCTCCTTCGGCGGTGTCGGGAACAGGTCGCGCAAGTGCACCCCGGTGAGGCCGCTCTCGGGCGGCGGGGTGGCCCAGAACACCGACAGCTGCGCGTCGAACCGGAGCACGGATGCCCACACCAGTGGCAGGCCCAGGGCCGCGCAGGTGTCGTTGACCAGGAACCGGGTGGGGAAGTTGTCGGTGCCGTCGATGACCACGTCGTAGCCGCCGATGATCGCGGCCGCGTTGCCCGTGTCGAGCCGTTCCGCATGCTGCACGACCACTGCCTCCGGCGCGATCCGAACGATCGACTCGGCGGCGCTGACTACCTTGGGGCGTCCGATGTCCGCCTGGCCGTGCACGATCTGGCGCTGCAGATTGCTGGGTTCGACGTCGTCGCCGTCGACGATGCCGATCGTTCCCACGCCGGCGGCGGCCAGGTAGACCAGCGCGGGGGAGCCCAGCCCGCCAGCACCGAGCACGAGCACCCGGGCGTTGGCGAGGCGGCGCTGGCCGAGCTCGTTGAGCTGGGGCAGGCGGCGTTGGCGGGCGGTGCGAACGGCTTCGGCGCCGCTGAGGCGGGCGATCGGTTCGACGAGAGGGGGAATGGCCATGGTTCCACGCTAGGCGGTGGCGGTGCCCCGTGCGTACCCATCGGCGGTCATCTGAGCATGCCCCTTGAATTCCCAGGCCTTATGGAGTCACCTAGACGTGCAGCAAAAAAATGCACCACCCGGCACCAACTAGAAATTCGATGCAGTCTCGCGCGGCCCGACGGGTCACGCTTTGAGGGAAGCACACAGGAACTAGGAAGGTACTTCATGACAGGGAACAGAGCAGTTGCCTACAAGAGCCCGGGCGTCGTCGAGGTCATCGACATCGACTATCCGACCTTCGAGCTGAAAGACGGACCGGGCGTCAACCCGGCCAACGTGGGCCGCAAGGTGCCGCACGGGGTCATCCTCCGCACGGTCACCACCAACATCTGCGGATCGGACCAGCACATGGTCCGCGGGCGCACGACGGCACCGTCGGACCTCGTCCTCGGCCACGAGATCACCGGTGAGGTGGTCGAATGCGGGCCCGACGTCGAATTCATCAAGGTCGGCGACATCGTCTCGGTGCCGTTCAACATCTCCTGCGGCCGATGCCGCAACTGTAAGGAGCGGAAGACCGGAATCTGCCTCAACGTCAACCCCGACCGCCCGGGCAGCGCCTACGGCTACGTCGACATGGGCGGTTGGGTCGGCGGTCAGGCCGAGTACGTCCTGGTGCCGTATGCGGACTGGAACCTCCTGAAGTTCCCGGACCGGGACCAGGCGTTGGAGAAGATCATGGATCTCACCATGCTCTCCGACATCTTCCCGACCGGGTTCCACGGAGCGTACAGCGCGGGCGTCGGGGTCGGCTCCACCGTCTACGTCGCCGGAGCGGGCCCGGTGGGTCTGGCCGCGGCGGCATCCTCGCAGCTGCTCGGTGCCGCCGTCGTCATCGTCGCCGACCTCAACGAGGAACGCCTGGCGCAGGCCCGCAGTTTCGGCTGCGAGACCATCGACCTGCGGAAGGGAGATCCCCAGGACCAGATCGAGCAGATCCTGGGCGAACCCACCGTCGACTGCGGTGTGGATGCGGTCGGCTTCGAGGCCCGCGGCCACGGCAAGGATGCCGGAACGGAGCGTCCGGCCACGGTGCTGAACTCACTGATGACGGTCACGGCCGCCGGTGGTGGCCTCGGCATCCCGGGGCTGTACGTCACCGGTGACCCGGGCGGGGTCGACGAGGCTGCCAAGGTCGGCTCGCTGTCCATCCGGCTGGGGCTCGGCTGGGCCAAGTCCCTCTCCTTCACCACCGGTCAGTGCCCGGTGATGAAGTACAACCGGTCGCTGATGATGGCGATCCTGCACGACAAGGTGCGGATCGCCAAGGCCGTCAACGCCCAGGCGATCAGCCTGGAGGATGCCCCGCGCGGGTACGCCGAGTTCGACGCCGGAAAGTCGGTCAAGTACGTGCTGAACCCGAACCAGTACATCAAGTAGGCACGTTCGACCAGTGACAGGACACCCGGCCGGCGGTTCGCCCCGGCCGGGTGTCCTGTTCTTCCGTGGGCCGGTCCGGGGTCCGGGGTCCGGGCATTTGTCACCGTCCCGAGGGACTAGTGCCGCAGAGGGCGGCGGTTAGTGTGGAGAGATGATTGATCAGTTCCAACGCCCCCTGCACGATCTGCGTATCTCGGTCACCGACCGCTGCAACTTCCGCTGCGTCTACTGCATGCCCAAGGAGGTGTTCGGCAAGGACTTCGCGTTCATGGAACGTGACGAACTTCTCTCCTTCGAGGAGATGACCCGGCTGGCACGGATCAGCGTGGCGCACGGGGTGGAGAAGATCCGTCTCACCGGCGGCGAACCGCTGTTGCGCAAGGGGATCGAAGAACTCGTGGCGATGCTGGCGGAGCTCCGCACCCCGGCCGGCCGGCCGATCGACATCGCCATGACCACCAACGGTTCGGTGCTGGCTCTGAAAGCCCAGGCACTGAAGGATGCGGGGCTCAAGCGGGTCACGGTGTCACTGGATTCGCTGGACGACGCAACTTTCCGGGCCATGAACGATGTGAAGTTCCCGGTCTCCAAGGTTCTGAACAGCCTCGACGTGGCTCACTCGGCGGGGCTCGGCCCGATCAAGATCAACATGGTGCTCAAACGCGGGCAGAACGACCAGGACATCGTCGCCATGGCGCGCCACTTCAAGGGCACCCCGTACATCCTCCGCTTCATCGAGTTCATGGACGTGGGCTCCAGCAACGGCTGGGAGATGGCTGACGTGGTGCCCTCGGGCGAGGTCGTGGCGCGCATCAACGCCGAACTTCCGCTCGAGGAGGTGGCCCCCAACTACAACGGCGAGACCAGCCGCCGGTGGCGTTACCGCGACGGGGAAGGGGAGATCGGCGTCATCTCCAGCGTCACGCAGTCGTTCTGCCACTCCTGTTCGCGGGCGCGGGTCTCCACCGACGGAAAGCTGTTCACCTGCCTGTTCGCGACCGAAGGGCACGACCTGCGCGCCCTGATGCGCGGCGGCAGCACCGACGAGCAGCTGGCCGCCGTGATGACGCAGATCTGGCGTGAGCGCACGGACCGCTACTCGGAGCTGCGCAGCGCCGAGACCGGCCGGCTGCGCGCATCCGCTAAGAAAAGAATCGAAATGTCGTACATCGGTGGGTGAATCCAGATGAGCAGAATCACGGCCAGGCGCAAGGTCGTGCGTCTGACGGTGGGCAGCCAGCCCACCACCCGCGAAGACGTGCTGGCGGTCGAAGAGCCGCTCGAGATCCGTGTGAACGGCCGCTCCCTCGCCGTCACGATGCGCACCCCCGGGAACGACTACGACCTGGCCGCCGGGTTCCTGGTGTCGGAGGGCGTCATCACCCGGGGCGAGCACTTCTTCACGGCCCGATATTGCGCCGGAGCCACGGTCGACGGGGAGAACACCTACAACGTGCTCGACGTGTTGCTCGCACCCGGCGTCACACCGCCCGACCCGAGTCTGGAACGGTCGTTCCTGACAACCAGTTCCTGCGGGCTCTGCGGCAAGGCGAGCATCGACGCCGTGCGCACGAAGTCGGCGTTCCCGGTGTTGGACGACCCGTTGCGGGTCGACGCGGCACTCTTGACGACCTTCCCCGAGGCCCTGCGCGCCGCCCAGGCCGTGTTCGAGAAGACCGGCGGCATCCATGCGGCCGCCCTCTTCGACGGCGCCACCGGGCGGATGCTGGTGCTACGCGAAGACGTCGGCCGCCACAACGCGGTCGACAAGGTCATCGGCTGGGCGCTGAAGGAAGACCTGCTGCCCCTCACCGGGACGGTGCTGATGGTGTCGAGCCGGGCGAGTTTCGAGCTGGCGCAGAAGGCGCTGATGGCCGGGATCCCCGTGCTCGCCGCCGTGTCGGCGCCGTCGTCGCTGGCCGCCGATTTCGCCGACGAGGTGGGCATGACGGTGGTCGGATTCCTGCGCGGCGACTCCATGGTGATCTACGCCGGGGCAGAACGCATCGAGAGCGGCGTGCGGACGCAGCAGAGCGTCTCGGGCTAGTCGCGCACCGCGGGTTCGACCACCCGCACGGTGCGCCAGGTGTCGACGGCGATCACGCAGCCCAGGACCACCAGGGAGATCGAAACGGAGGCGAGGGCATCCGTGGTCCAGTGGTAGCCGAGGTACAGGCGGCTGAGGGCCGCCAGCACGATACCGACCCCGGCGATGCCGAGGCCGAGTGCGGTGGCCCGCCCACGGAGACGACGTGAGAGCACGAGGTAGGCGGTCACCAGCAGGAAGTCGGACGCGCCCAGCACGTGGCCGGACGGGAAGGAGTGCGTGAGGTCCGTGCCGTACAGCATCAGGTCGGTCGGCGGTCGCTCGCGGTCGATCGTGCGGCCGATGATCTGAGCCAGCACCACGCCGGTCGCCATGGCCCCGGCGAGCAGCAGCGGGCGCCAGGCCTGCCGGGTGATCAGTCCCCAGCCCACGCACACGACCAGCACGATCAGGGGGAGCGCGATCGGCCCGAACACGACCGCCAGCACGATCATCACAGTTGTCAGAGCGGGGGAGCGGCTCTCCAGCAGCCACTCCTGCACGGGGACGTCGATCGCGGTGAGGCCGCCCTCCCCGAGCACGCTCAGCAGCGTGAACGTGAAGAAGACGGCGCCGGAACCCACGCAGGCGATCGCGGTGACGCGAAGGATGCGGTGGGAACCGGCATCCAGTCCCCGCGTCTCCACGACGTACCGGTGGTAGAACGTGCGCCACGGATGCGACGCGCGGCTCCGTCGGCGTTCGGCGTCGAGTCGTGCGGCCAGGGGAGCCCAGAGCACCACCGCGATACCGACCACCAGCAGCGCCGCGCCGATGGTGTCGGTCAGCCAGTGCGCGCCCAGATAGGTGCGGCTTTGCATCATCGTGACCGTGTACAGCACCCCGGCCAGCCAGACCCACCAGAACGGGAAGAGCACCCCCAGGATCATCGCCAGCGTCGTCGCATTGGCGACGTGCCCGGAGGGGAACGACCCGAAATCAACGTTGACCAGCAGGTCTTCGAGGCCTGTTGGGCGGGCCCGGCCGAAGAGCCCCTTGAGCAGGCGCACGGAGACATCGGAGACCACGGTCACCAGAAGTGCGTACCCCGCGGCCCAAGGACGTTTCAGGAACAGGAGCAGGCCGATGAGCAGGACCGGCACGGCGACGGAGGCGAAGAGGCCGCCACCCAGGCTGTTCATCACGAGGGCGAGGGAGTCCCACGCCGGTGCCCGGTTGGCGGACACCAGTATCATCCACTCCGTGTCCAGGACGAACGGCCTGCCGTTGCGGGCGATGATCACGCCCAGCCCCACCGCGAGCGCCACGGCGGCCAGGCCGCTGAACAGCGGCCACCGGCGGGTGACGCGCTCTGCCCCCTCACCCATGATCAGCTCGGAGTGCTCAGCTCGGCGACGCAGCGTGCGCCGCCTCGTGCGCGATGAACCGCACCGACATGGCCTTGTAGCCGGGGGTGTTCGACTCCCGGGCCACGAGTTCGCGGTGCATCAGGGCGTTCGCCTCGGGGAAGTACGCGGCCGCGCAGCCCCGCGGGGTGGGGTAGACCACCAGGCGGAACTCGTCGGCGCGGCGCTCTTCGCCCTGGAACGTGCTGATCACGTCGACCATGTCCCGGTCCGCGAAGCCCAGCTCGGTGGCGTCGTCCTGATGGATCAGGATGACCCGGCGTCCGCCGGAGATGCCGCGGTAGCGGTCGTCCAGCCCGTAGAACGTGGTGTTGTACTGGTCGTGGCTGCGCATGGTCTGCAGGATCAGGTGGCCGGCCGGCGGGGTGAGGTACTCGAGCGGGCTGACCGTGAACCGGGCCCGGCCGATGTCGGTGGCGAAGCTGCGGGTGTCGCGCGGCGGGTTGGGCAGCACGAAACCGTTCTTCGTCTTGAGGCGCGCGTTGAAATCGGTGAAGCCAGGGAGCACGCGCGCGATGCGGTCACGGATGACGTCGTAGTCGTCAGCCATCGCCTTCCAATCGATCACGTGATCCTCGCCGAGGGTGGCGCTGGCCATCCGGGCGACGATGACCGGCTCGGACAGCAGGTGCTCGGAGACCGGCTCCAGGCGCCCCTGTGTGGTGCGCACGACCGACATGGAATCTTCGACCGAGAGCACCTGCCGTCCGCCCGGGTGCTTGTCGTCGGTGTCGGTGCGCCCCAGGGTCGGCAGGATGAGTGAGGTCTTGCCGTGCATGATGTGCGACCGGTTGGGCTTGGTCGACACGTGCACGGTCAGACCCACGCGCCGCATGGCAGCCTCGAGGGCCACGGTGTCGGAGCAGGCGAGGGCGAAGTTGCCGCCCATCGACACGAACACGTCGACGTCGTCGTTCTCGAAAGCCTCGACGGTGTCCACCGAGTCGAGGCCGTGCTTGCGCGGGGACTCGATGCCGAATTCCTTGTCGAGAGCGGCGAGCATCGACTCCTTGGGCTTCTCCCAGACCCCCATGGTGCGGTCACCCTGCACGTTGGAGTGGCCGCGAACCGGGCAGGCGCCCGCGCCCGGCTTGCCGAAGTTTCCCTGCAGGAGGAGCAGGTTGATGATCTCCTTGAGCGTGTTGACCGAGTGCGGCTGCTGGGTGAGGCCGAGCGCCCAGCAGATGATCGTGGCCTGGGAGTCGACCATCATCCGCGCGAGGGTGGAGATCTCCACCGGGGTGAGCCCGGTGGCCTTCTCGGTCTCGGCCCAGTCGATGGTCTTGCGGGCGGCCCGGTACTCGTCGAGTCCCTGGGTGTTCGCCGCGACGAACTCCGCGTCGACGACGGAGCCGGGAACCCGCTCCTCCTCCTCGAGCAGCAGATGGCCGAGGGCCTGGAACAGGGCCAGGTCGCCGCCGACCTTGATCTGGAGGTACTCGTTCGCGAGCGCGGTGCCGTCGCCGATCAGGCCGGAGACCGACTGGGGGTCCTTGAAGTTGAACAGCCCGGCCTCGGGCAGCGGGTTGACGGCGACGACCCGGCCGCCGTTGTCCTTGCATTCCTTGAGGGCCGACAGCATCCGCGGGTGGTTGGTGCCCGGGTTCTGGCCGACGACGAGGATCAGCTCGGCGTGGTGGATGTCCTCGAGCGAGACGGTGCCCTTGCCGATGCCGATCGTTGCGTTCATGGCGCTTCCGGAGGACTCATGGCACATGTTCGAGCAGTCCGGCAGGTTGTTCGTTCCGATCGAGCGGGCGAACAGCTGGTAGAGGAACGCGGCCTCGTTGGCGGTGCGACCCGAGGTGTAGAAGACCGTGCGGTCGGGAACGGTGGCCCGGATCTGCTCGCCGATGAGCTCGAAGGCGTCGTTCCAGGAGATCTGGGAGTAGTGCGTGTCACCGGGACGGATGACCACCGGATGTGTGATTCGGCCCTGGTTGCCGAGCCAGTACTCGGTCTTCGTGGCGAGCTCCTCGATCGAGTGCTCGGCCCAGAACGCCGGGGTCACGGTGCGCTTGGTGCTCTCCTCAGCGACGGCCTTGGCGCCGTTCTCACAGAACTCCGCCGTCTTGCGGTGACCCTGCGACTCCGGCCACGCGCAGCCGGGGCAGTCGGTGCCGTCGCGCTGGTTGAGGCGCAGCAATGCCTTTGCCGTGCGGGGGACGCCCGCCTGAGCGAACCCGCGATCGAGCGCCACCAGAACCGCTTCCACACCGGCCGCGGACTTCTTCGGCTTCGTGACGACCAGATTGTCTTCGTTGATGTCTTCGATCGGAGCGCGTCGTGTCATGACTCCATTTTGCGCCTTTCGGCCAGGCGTTCCGACATCAGCCCCGTGTATGTTGAACCGGATTGGGTGAAACAGGACAGAGAGAGGGCACCGTGGGAACTCACACGACGCTGGACACAATGCGGCAGACCCGGTCAATTCTGGACGGTATCCGCTGCGCCGACGACCTGACCATCGCAGCGAGCCGGGACGGCGGAATCCGCGCCGTGCGACTGCTTGCCCAGGCGGCCACCGACCACGGTGATCAACTGACGGCGATTGCGGCCATCCACTCGCTCGGCCAAGTGTTCGACGAGTCCGCGGACGACGTGCTCGTGTCGCTGCTCACCCACGACTCCCTCTTCATCCGCGAGCACACGGCGTGGGCGTTCGGCGCCCGGCTGCCCCGGTTCGCGGCGCTCTCCGGGCTGTTGAGCATGGTGGTCGACGGCGGCTTCTCCGGCATGATCGCGCAGCGCACCCTCGAGCAGTGGGGTTCGTCGGTGCCGGAGCATGTGGCGCTCGCCCTGGAGGGCACCCTGATCGGCGTGCAGGAGTGCGGCGCCCGCGCCCGACTGGTCGAGACCATGGGTCTCATCGCCGGGCGCATCCCCGAACGTCTGTTGCGCCGCGTCGCCGTCGACGCGGCCGAGCCGGACGAGGTGCGCGCGGCGGCGATCGCCGCCCTCGGCGACCAGGGTCCGAACGAGGCCAGCATCCGCATCGTGAGCGACCTGTCGCAGGGCAGCGGCGTGCTCGCCGACGTGGCCCGGCTCGCCCTGATCGACCTGACCGTGCCGGCCTACCCCCGCCCGCCATGGAGCCAGGGGCTCACGGTGGCCCAGCTCTTCCTGCACGCCGACATCGACCGCGAGCTCAGCCAGGTGGGCGCCGGCGACAACGGCGGCATCGCCACGCTGCTCGTGCGCCTGGGCGATGCGCTCGTCTCCGCCGGCGGCAGCGGCAGTCGCAGCAGCAGCGGCAGCGGCGCGGGCGGCGGTTCCGTCGAACGGGTGCTCACCCTCTCCCGCGGCAGCTTCGCCGAGGCGCTCACCTCCCTGTCCGAGGTCGGGTCCACCCTCGCGGAACACGCCTTCGCGACCGTGCCCTTCCTGGGCGAACCCGTCGCCTCGGTCGACGCCTGGCCGCGGCGGATTGCGACCCAGCGCGGCATCCGTCGCATTCTGCGCGCCGCCGGCACCGTCGACGCGATCCACCTGCGGATGGCCGACATCGGCACGCTGGCCGCGTCCACCGTGGCCCGTGACCTCGACATTCCGATCGTGTTCACGGTGGCCCCCGACCCGCACAGCGTCATCCACTCCCTCGACACGTCCGGGACGCTCACCCGGGCGAACTTCGGCACGGTCGACGAGACCGAGCACTTCTGGTTCCGGGCCCGGCTCGTGCAGCGGCTGGCCGCGGATGCCGCGCACACCGTGCTCTTCCCTCGGCCCGAGCTGCGGCGCGACATGCGCGACCTCGTGGGAATCGACATCGAACAGCATCCGGAACGTCACTCCGTGATCGCGGAGGGCATCGACCTCGCCGTGATCGAGCGTGCCCTGGCGGATGCCCGCCTCACCGCCGGCCCGGCCGGCGCACTCGCGGCCCCCGACGTGGCAACCAGTGCGGACGGCGCAACCAGCCCGACCGGCGCCGCGGCGTTGGCCGAACTGGATGAGCTCCTCGCCACCCTTCCGCCGAGCCGGCGCGGGCTTCCGCTCGCCGTCACCGTCGGGCGGCTGCACCGCGTGAAGGGCATGGCGGCGCTGGTTCGGGCCTGGGCCGCGGATGCCGACCTTCGCGCCCGCTGCAATCTGCTCATCCTCGGCGGGGACCTGCGTGACCCGTCCCTCGACGAGAAGAGCCAGCTGGACCAGATGTACGCGGCCGTCGACCCGGGGGACGCGGCCGGCGAGGGCCTGCTGCTGGCGGGGCACCGCACCAATGACACCGCCCTGCACTGGCTGGCCGCGGCCCGGTACGGCCGGCCCGGACTGGCGGCACCGCATGGGGCGTATGTCTGCGCGAGCATGAAGGAGGAATTCGGCATCGCTCTGCTTGAGGCCATGGCCACCGGGCTCACGGTCGTCGCCCCGAATTCCGGCGGCCCTGCCACCTATGTGGAGCACGAGGTGACGGGTTTCCTCGTCGACACCGGCGACACGGCGGCCCTGGCGGGCGGGATCAGCGCGGCGCTCGACCTGGCCGCCGGCCCCGCCGGACCGGAGTCCGCCGACCGGGCGGGGGAGATGGTGTCCCGTTCCTTCACGATCCAGGCCATGGCGGAAACGCTGACCCGGGTCTACCGCGACGTCGCGGACAGCAACGAGTCGGGCGCCTACCTCGTGAACGTTTCATGACGCTGCTGATCATCAGCCCGGACTACGCCTCCCACCTGTTCCCGCTGGCGACCCTGGGCACCGCCTGGCGCGAAGCCGGCGAGCGGGTCGTGGTGGCCAGCGGTCCGGCCACGGCCGACATCGTGGCCGCGTTCGGATTCGAGCGTGTGCACCTGCAACTCGGCCGCGGCTCGAACCCCGGCACGATCCGCGCCGAGGAACAGCCGAAGGGCGAGGACGACGCGCTCCGCGGATTCTTCGACGCCACCCGGCTCGGCATGGTCGAGACGCTCACCTTCCAGGCCGAGGCCCGTAGCAGCGACCTGCTTTGGAACCCGGTCGAGGTGGCCCGCGCGGTGCAGCTCATCGTGGCCGAGGTGCGACCCGACCACGTGATTGTCGACCACCTGGCGTTCAGCGCGCGACTGGCCCTGGTGAGTGCGGGCATCCGTCACGCGGATGTGGTGCTCGGCCACCCGTCGGCGCTGCCCGTGGGCGGCGAGGTCTACGGTTTCCCGCCGGAGTGGCCGCTCGCCTTCGCGCCCGACATCGCCGACCTCGACGCCCTGCGGACGACCTGCGAGAGCGTGCGGGACGCGTTCACCACCCAGTGGAACGAAGCGCTGCTGGTGCTCGACCCGGCCGCGTCGCCGAGCCCGGATGCCTTCATGGAGTCCGGGGACATCCTGCTGCTCAACTACCCGGGCGAACTGCACGACGCCGCCCGGGGCGAGCTGCTTCCGGCGCACGCCTTCCTCGGCTCGGCCGTTCGCGAGGAGGCCGCCGATGAGGAGGTGGACGTGTGGCTCGCCATGGATAGCGACCTCCCGGTCGTCTACGTCAGCTTCGGCAGCTTCCTGTCGGTGCGCGGGGATGTCCTCGCCCGGGTGGCCGAGGCCCTTGCCTCACTCGACGTGCGGGTCGCCGTCGCCACCGGGGCCACCGACCCCGCGGAACTCGGGCCGATCCCGGACTCGTGGCTCGTGCGCGCATTCCTGCCGCAGGTCACCGTATTGGCGCACTCGGCGCTGGCGGTGTCGCATGGCGGCAACAACAGCGTCACGGAGGCGATGACCTCGGGGGTTCCGCTGCTGCTGCTGCCCTTCTCCACCGACCAGTTCGCCGGGGCCGCCGCGGTCGAGCGGTGCGGTTTCGGGCTCTCGCTCGCGCCCAACACGGCCACGGCCGAGGAGCTCCGGGCGGCCATGGCCGCGCTGCTCGCGCTCGACGGGGACGCGCGGCGCAGCCTCGACCGGTTGAGCTCGTCGCTGCAGGACGGGGCCGGGCCCAAGCGGGCGTATGCGGCGCTGCTGGCGGTGCCGGTCGAGTCGTAGGGGTTCGCGCTGGCGCGGCGTGCGCTGGCGCGGTGCGCGCTGTCAGGGTCAGACGTCGATCGCGTAGACCAGGGACTCCTGCACCATGCCGAACCAGTCGTAGATGTCGTGCAGGAACGGTGCCTCGTCGTCGCTTCGCCCTGGCACCCCGTCGGACCCGATCTCGAGGCGTTCTGCGAGGGTGAGGCGCAAGTCGGTGAGGGTGCGCAGCCAGGCCTGTACGTCGTCGGCGTCGAGGTCGATGGTCACGGGCTGGTCGGCGTCGTCGGCTGCTGTGTCGGCATCGTTCAGCTCGGCATCGTCCGGTTCGTCGGCGACGTCGGCGAGCGGTTCCTCGCCGAGCGTCGCGAGCAGGCACCGGGCGTTCCGCACCTTGCGCTCGAGCAGGTCGTCGGCGGTGAACCGGCGGAATTCCGCGGCGGCCTCCGGGTCGTCGGTGTAGGCATCCGGCAGCAGCCGGCGCAGGGCCGGGTCACCGGATGTGCCGAGCCTGTGGGTCTCGGCTGCCTCCAGCAGGTCGATCAGCTGGCTGGCGGCCAGGCGCAGCAGACCGATCTCGACGGGCTCGAACCGGGCGGTCACGCTGTCGGCGTTCTCGCTCGCCTGCATGAACTGCATCACGAGTCGGCCTTGGCGAGGGTGGCCCACAGGCCGTAGCCGTGCATGGCCTCGACGTGGCGTTCCATTGCCTCCCGGTTGCCGGTGGCGACCACGGCCTTCCCGTTGTTGTGCACCTGCAGCATGAGGCGCTCGGACTCCTGGGCGGAGAAGCCGAAATAGCTGCGGAACACATACGAGACGTAGGACATCAGGTTCACCGGGTCGTCCCAGACGATCGTGATCCAGGGGTGATCGAGGGACACGGCGTCCCGCAGATCGAGTCGTTCGTCAGTCTTCGGCACGGGTTAAGCCTCACACGGAGGGGTGGCAATTCCAACCCGGTGTGGCCGGTGCGACCGGCCGGGTTCGGGGTGCGTGGTGAGGGTGGCCGGCCGCGTGGCCGATGGCGGTGACGACGAGGGTGATGACCGCCGACAGGGCGATCCCTCAGGCGATGCCCTGCGGCAGCAGCAGCGCGCCGACCGCGGCGCCGGAGGGTTTCGAGCACAGAGGTCCTAACGGAGAGCGCGACCGTGGGCTGCCGACCCGAGCGCCGGGCATGTGGACCTACGACTCCACGGATGCCGGGATCACGCCGCAGGTGGGCGCGGAGGTCTTTTCGGTGTGAATCGGCGGTCAGTCGCGCGTGTCCACGTCGAGCCCGGTCTCCAGGTCGGTGCAGTCGATCAGCCGGACGTCGTGGGATCGCAGGTACGGGCGCGCACCGGTGTCACCGGTGGCGGAGCCGATGAGAGCGGCCCAGTGTGCTCGCCCGATCACCACCGGGTGTCCCGGACGGGCGTCGAACCCGGCCTGCCGCAGCGTGTACGGGCCGACGTCGGAGTCTGGCTCTCCGGGCAGCGTGCCGATCAGGCGTGCGACCGTGCTCTCCCGCAGGCCCGGGACATCGACCGGAACGATCGCCACGGCAATCGGGGCCGGCAGTAGTGGCGGCGACTGTAAGTGGGTTGACCGTTGTGTTGCTTGTTGGCTGGTTGCCTGTGGGTGGGTTGCCGGGAGTTCGGTTGCCTGCCGGAGGCCGGCCCGCAGAGATGCGGATAGCCCCTCCACCCAGTCGTCGGCTCGGGCGACGACGACCGACGCGGTGAGGCCGAATTCGTCGAGCAGTGCTCGGGCCTCTGCGGCCTTGGCGCCGAGCACGACGATCACCGGTGAGCAGCCGGCATCCGTGAGTGCGCCGATCGTGCGCACCAGCCAGGGGATGCCGTCTTCGTCCCGTGCCAGCGCCTTGGGCAGGCCATAGCGGGAGCCGGCGCCGGCCGCGAGCACCAGGCCGGCGATCGTGGCGGGAGAGGTGAGCATGCCTGCCATCGTAGGACGGTGCGGGTTCAGATGTGCGGTGGTCGAGCCTGTCGAGACCGGAACTCAGGCCTGGCCCGGTGGTTGCCCGTGGTCCGCCAGGTTTGGGTTGGGTCGTAGCAGAGTGGTGCCCTGACCTCGGGTTTGCCTTTCACCATGCGGATCTGCCAGCCGGAGGTGTCGATGCTGTGGTGGTGGTACCAGCAGAGGAGCACCCCGTTGTCGATGTTGGTTTTCCCGCCGAGGTGCCAGGGGATCACGTGGTGCACCTCGCACCAGGCCGCGGGGATGGTGCAGCCCGGGATGGTGCAACCCCCGTCGCGGGCGGCGATGGCGCGGCGTTGGGCCCGGTTGAAGAAGCGTTTCTCGGTGCTGAGGGTGAGGACTTCGTTGTTGGGGCCGAACACGATTTCCTGGAATCCGCCGGCGCAGAGGGCCTGCTTCACACTCGTCAACGAGATCGGGGACTCGACCCCGTCGATCCAGCCCACCCCGCGGTCGGCGGCGAGGTCAGCCTGGTTGACGTGGATCATCACGGTGGGGGCGGCTCCGCCCATGGTCGGGGTTCCCGCATCACGGGTGGCGGCTTCGAACACGCCGCGGAGGATGTCGGCCCGCTTCTCACCACCGTTCCGGTCGTCACTGTGGGCCGCGGCCTCGGCACCCGGGATCAGGTCCCCGGCGTCCATCCGCGCCTGTTCCTCCTCGGTGGGGAACGCGGGGGCCG
>NZ_SOGK01000127.1:0-67359 GCF_004564305.1 Cryobacterium sp. TMT3-29-2 | reverse complement strand
AGCGTCGGCACGACGTACTCGCCGTCATCCTCGACGTCGCCTCCCGCGCCGGCGAATCCCCGACCATCGGCGGCGCCCCCGCCACGGTCCTCGTCAGCGTCCGAGAGCAGGACCTGAACGCGGACTTCGGTCAGGGCCACGGCGTCGGCTGGATCGACGGAGTCGAAGCACCGATCACGATCAACGCCGTCACGGACCTGATCANCGTCGGCTGGATCGACGGAGTCGAAGCACCGATCACGATCAACGCCGTCACGGACCTGATCAGCACCGGCGGCCAACAAAAAATCGTCATCAACGACGAGGGACGCATCATCGCCCTCGGCTCACCCGAACGCTGCTTCACCCCCGCGCAACGCCGAGCGATCCAACTCCGCGACGGCACCTGCATCATCCCCGGCTGCACAATCCCCGCCGGAATGACCGAGATCCACCACGTCATCCCGCACTCAGAGGGCGGACCCACCCACACCGACAACGGCGTCTGCCTCTGCTGGTTCCACCACCGCTACCTCAACGCCTCCGGCTGGGCCATCCGGATGGTCCGCGGTGCCGCGCAGATCATGGCACCACCCTGGCTCGAAACCGGGGTGCGCAAATGGCGCACCGTCACCAAGTCCCGCACCCGGATGACCGACGCAATCGAGCGGAAGAACGTGACCCACGACGACGAGTAGATGCTTCCCAGCCCCCGGGCTCGACAAGCTCAACAAGCTCAACAGCTCGACCACCGAGGGGAACCTCCCCACGTCAGACCGCCCGATCTCGACAGCTCGACCACCAACGGGGGAACCTCCCCACGTCAGACCGCCAGGTCTCGACAGGCTCGACCACCGCGGCGGGAACCGTGGTGGGGTTAAGCCGAGGCGCTACTGCACCGCGGAGGTCAGCCGGGCGAGGTTGTCAAGCACCGTTGAGCGCAGCGGCTGCTTCATCCACTCCTCGAGCGTGAGCTCGCGGCTGTCCTCCCGGTAGCCGTCTTCGACCGCCCGAAGTTGCTGCACGAAGGAGCGGCCGCGCACCATCATCGATACCTCGAAGTTGAGGCTGAACGAGCGCATATCCATATTGCTCGACCCGATCACGGCAACCTCGTCGTCGATCGTGAAGTGCTTGGCGTGCAGCACGTAGGGAGCCTTGTACAGGTAGATCTTTACGCCCGCCCGCAGCAGTTCTTCGTAGTAGGAGCGCTGCGCGTGGTAGACGAGGGCCTGGTCGCCGACCTCGGAGACGAACAGTTCCACCCGCAGCCCGCGCTGGGTGGCGGTGGTGATGGCGTACATGATCGACTCATCAGGCACGAAGTACGGGCTCGTGATGATGATGCGTTCCTGTGCATAATAAAGCAGCGCGAGGAACAGCCGCAGGTTGTTCTCGCCCTCGAAGCCGGGCCCGCTGGGCACGATCTGGCAATCCAGGGAGTGCGGCACGATGTCGGTCTGAACCGGCTGGATGTCCCGGGTCAGCAGGTCGTTGGTCTCGCTGTACCAGTCGGTGATGAAGATCGCGTTGAGGCCCGACACGATCGGCCCCTCGACCCGCGTCATCAAGTCTTTCCATTTCAGACCACGACGGATGTTCCGGGGCATGTTGTAGGAGCGGTCGATCACGTTCTGCGACCCCATGTAGCCGACGAGGCCATCGATGATCAACACCTTGCGATGGTTGCGCAGGTCCGGGCGCTGCCACTTGCCCTTGAGCGGTTGCAGCGGCAGCAGCAGCTCCCACTTCACACCGGAGTCGGTGAGCCGGCGCAGCGTCTCACGGTAGCCCGGCTTGCGCATCGACTGGATGTGGTCCATCAGCACACGCACCGTGACACCGCGCTTGACGGCGTTCTCGAGGGCGTCGAAGAACGGCGCTGTGGTCGGGTCCAGCGAGAGGATGTAGAACTCGACGTGCACGAAATTGCGGGCCTGATCGATGTCGGTCACCATCTCGGCGAACGTGTCCTCGTAGTCGCCGAGAAGCCGGGCCTCGTTGCCGCCGACCAGCGGCATCGACCCTAGGTTGCGGTTGAGCTCGACGACCGATTCGAGCCACAGCGGCCAGGGGTGGTCGCGGCGCACCTGATCGATTCCCTTGGTGCTGTCGAGGATGAATTGGTTGATCTCCTCCTGCATCTCCAGCCGCTTCTTCGGCAGGGTGCGGTATCCGATCAGCAGGAAGAGCAACGCGCCGACGTAGGGCAGGAAGAAGATGGTGAGTAGCCACGCCATCCCCGATGTCGGACGGCGATTGCGGGGAACCACAATGATCGCCACCACGCGGATGGCGAAATCGACCACCACGGCGATCACCAGGATGACGGTCGAGATTTCGATGCCGAACATCCGGTGCTACGTGACCGGGTTGTCAAGCCCGAGCTTGGCGCGTTCTTCCGCCTCGATCCGGGCGTAGACCTTCCGCTCCGTGCGATCGGCCCGCACGATGGAGCGCATCACAATCCAGAAGATGAGGCCGACCGCGACGGTAGGCAGGATTGCCCAGAATGCGCTGACCCAGAAGTTGTCCATGATGTCTACAACGATACGGGAAAACCGCGGTCCGAGGCGCAACCCTATTTGTTCAGCATCCCCGCGATGCCGGTGCCGATGGCGTAGATACCCGTGCCCGCGACGCCGACCCAGATCGACAGNGTCATCCCGCACTCAGAAGGCGGACCCACCCACACCGACAACGGCGTCTGCCTCTGCTGGTTCCACCACCGCTACCTCAACGCCTCCGGCTGGGCCATCCGGATGGTCCGTGGTGCCGCGCAGATCATGGCACCACCCTGGCTGGAAACCGGGGTGCGGAAGTGGCGCACCGTCACCAAGTCCCGCACCCGGATGACCGACGCGATCGAGCGGAAGAACGTGACCCACGACGACGAGTAGATGCTTCCCGGCCCCCGGGCTCGACAGCTCGACCACCGACGGGGGATCCCGGGGAAGGACTGGTCGCCGGGTAGCGTAGGGACCACGCGCGTTGCCCACGACAGGAGCCCCATGAGCGCACCCCTTGATCCGTCCGAAAACACCGCGCTTCGGTTGACGCTGGACCTCGTCCAGCGGGGCACGGAATTCTTCGGCCGCGAACTGCAGGGACTCACGGACGACGATCTCGATGGAAACTCGCTCCTGCCGGGTTGGACCCGGCGCCAGGTTGTCGCGCACGTCGTGTCCAACGCCGGCGCGCTCGGGCGGCTCGCTTACTGGGCGGACACCGGGATCGAGACGGTGATGTACGCCTCGCTGGAGGCGCGCACTGCGGAGATCGAAGCGGGCGGTATCCTCAGGCCCGACGCACTTCGAGGAGCCTGGGCAGATTCGGCCGACGACCTCGAGCGTCGGTGGCATTCGCTGCCAGACGACCGCTGGTCCGTTCCCGTCAGAAACGGGCAGGGTGCCATGGTGCCGCTGCGGGAAACGACCTGGATGCGCACCCGTGAACTCTGGATTCACGCCGTCGACCTCGACCACGGCGCCGGCTTCAGTATGCTCCCGGAGGAGGTGCTCGAGCGGCTTCTCGGCGACATCGTCGGTGACTGGGCTGCCCGGGGCGACACGAGTCGGATGCTCACCGCAACCGATTCGACGCACGATGGCTACGGCGATCCAGATGCCGCGGAGCACGTCACGGGGTCCCTCGCCGACCTGGCCGGCTGGGCCACCGGCCGGGTTCAGTCGGGCGTGGTATCCGACACGGGGGAGACCCCGGCCGCGCCGCGCTGGCTCTGAGTCGGGCATCCGTTCACACGGACGGGTGCTGATACAGCGGTTCCGCCCACAGGAACGGCCCCGCACCAACAGGTGCGGGGCCGTTCCTCATTCGATTAGGCGGTGAAGACTACTTGCCTGCCTTGCGGGCCGACTTCTTCTCTTCGGCCGGTGCTACTGCTTCGACGGCCGCGCGACCGGCGCGGACCTCGTTGAAGGAGGTGCCGTAGTACGCGGCCTCCATGATGGTGCGCATGTCATCGAGCATCGGCATGCGCGGGTTGGCCGGTGCGCACTGGTCGCCGTAGGCGCCCATGGCCAGGCTGTCGAGGCGGCTGATGAAGTCCTCCTCCGGCACACCCTGCGCCTGGAAGGACGGCTTGATGCCAGACAGGTCGCGCAGCTTCTCCACGGCCAAGGCGTAGGACTCGACGCCCTCCGCCGGGGTCGACGCCGGGAGGCCGAGGTGCTTCGCGATCTGCTGGAAGCGCTCCGGGGCGATGTAGCTCTCGTACTTGGGCCAGCTGGTCAGCTTGGTCGGGATGAGGCCGTTGTAACGGATCACGTGCGGCAGGTAGGTCGCGTTGACCCGGCCGTGGATCAGGTGCAGCTGCGCGCCGGTGACGTGAGCCATCGCGTGACAAATACCCAGGAACGCGTTACCGAACGCCATGCCGGCGATCGAGGAGGCGTTGTGCATCTTCTCGCGGGCCTTGATGACCTCGCCATCAGTGCTGCCGGTGGTGCCGTTGACGCTGGTCACGATGTTCTCGAAGATCAACTTGATCGCGTGGAGGCAGAGGCCGTCGGTGAAGTCGTTCGCGTAGACGGACACGTACGCCTCGGTGGCGTGCGTAAGAGCGTCGAAGCCCGAGTCGGCAACCAGGAACGACGGCATCATCGAGGTGAGCACGGGGTCGATGATCGCGACGGTCGGCAGGAGGGCGTAGTCCGCAAGCGGGTACTTGACTCCGGTGACCTCGTCGGTGATCACGGCGAATGGTGTCATTTCCGAACCCGTGCCCGAGGTGGTCGGGATGCAGACGAGCTTGGCCAGTTCGCCGAGGTCGGGGAACTTGAACGCGCGCTTGCGCACGTCGAAGAACTTCTCCTTCATGTCGGAGAACTCGATTTCGGGGTGTTCGTACAGCAACCACATGACCTTCGCGGCGTCCATCGGCGAGCCGCCGCCGAGGGCGATGATCGTGTCGGGCTTGAACGCGCGCATCTCGGCGGCACCCTTTTCGACCGCGGAAACGGTCGGCTCGGGCAACACGTTGTCGATGATCTGCAGTGCCACGCGGCCCTCGCGACGGTTCAGGATGTCAAGGATCTTGTCGACGAAGCCGAGGCGGGTCATGGTCGAGTCGGTCACGATCGTGACGCGCTCGACCTTTCGCATGTCCGCCAGGTAACGGATCGCGTTGGGCTCGAAGTACGTCTTGGCGGGGACCTTGAACCACTGCAAGTTGTTGTTCCTTCTGCCGATGCGCTTGACGTTGATGAGGTTGATCGCGGAAACGTTGTTCGAGACGGAGTTGTGTCCGTACGAGCCGCAGCCGAGCGTCAGCGACGGGATGAACGCGTTGTAGATGTCACCGATCCCACCAAGCGAGCTGGGGGCGTTGGTGATGATCCGGACCGCCTTGACGCGGGTTCCGAACTCTTCGATGATTGCCGGGTTCTCGCTGTGGATGGAGCCCGAGTGGCCGAGGCCGTCGAATTCAACCATCTGCTCGGAGAGCGAGATGCCCTCTTCTGCGTCCTTGGCGTGGAGCACAGCGAGAACCGGGGCCAGCTTCTCGCGGGTCATCGGCTCGTGCGGTCCCACTCCGGCGACCTCGACCAGGATGATCGACGTGTCGGCAGGGATCGTGAAACCGGCCTGCTGGGCGATCCAGACCGGCGACTTGCCGACGACGGCCGCGTTGAGTTTGGCCTCGCCGCAGTTGGTCGAGTTGGCCTGGACTCCGAAGATGTAGTCCTCGAGGAGGAGCTTCTCGGCCGGGGTGACCAAATAGGTGTGCAGAATCTTGAATTCGGCCATGGCTTCCGCGTAGAGCGGCTCTTCAATGATGACGGCCTGCTCCGAAGCGCAGATCATGCCGTAGTCGAAGGACTTGGAGAGAACGACGTCGTTGATGGCACGCTTGAGCTTGGCGCTCTTCTCGATGAAGGCGGGGACGTTGCCCGCGCCGACGCCGAGGGCCGGCTTGCCACAAGAATATGCGGCTCGCACCATGGCGTTGCCACCGGTGGCGAGGATGGTTGCGACACCCGGGTGGTTCATCAGCAGGCTGGTGGCCTCGAGGGACGGCGTTTCGACCCACTGGATGCAGTTGGCCGGTGCACCCGCGAGAATGGCGGCGTCACGCACGACGCGCGCTGCGGCCACGGAGGACTGCTGGGCGCCCGGGTGGAAACCGAAAACGATCGGGTTGCGCGTCTTCAGAGCGATGAGCGACTTGAAGATGGCGGTTGAGGTGGGGTTCGTGACGGGGGTCACACCGCAAATAACACCGACGGGCTCGGCGATTTCTGTAATTCCGGTAATGTCGTCACGGCTGATAACGCCGACGGTCTTGAGGTTTTGCATCGAGTTCGTAACGTGCTCGCATGCGAAAAGATTTTTAACGGCCTTGTCCTCGAATACGCCTCGACCGGTTTCGGCCACGGCGTGAACGGCGAGCTCGGCGTGTTTGCTGAGGGCGGCGACCGAGGCTTTCTTGACGATGTGGTCGATCTGTTCCTGCGTGAAGTTCGCGTAATCCAGAAGCGCGACTTGAGCGGCTTTAACCAGGGAATCAATTTGTGTAGCAAGTGACTCGGTGACTGGTTTGTCGATTATTGTCATTGTGTCCCTTTTTGGCGGCCCAACTTGGGCTTATCGCCTCCTGTCTACAACCTTAGGCCGCTGGCCGGAGGGCCGCATGTCAGGGGATGCTCACTCCGCGGTCCTGGGGACGGTGAAGGTCAGCAGATTAGCTGGTCGGGGGCATCTTCGTTCCCCAAATCGAAACGCTCGTAAATTGTCTGACAACTCGTATTCGGTTGTCTCCTCGCGCGCGGACGCACGCGCGTCATACGCGCGTTTCGCGCGCGAGTCGTCGGAGGCAGATCAACTTCGGCCGAGTGCGTGCACGGCTTCCACGGCGGCCTGGACGGATGCGGCCGCCTCTTCGGCATCCGCTGCCGTGGTCGTCGACGCCAGAGTGAACCGTACGGCGGTCTGGGCGACCTCTGCCGGGACGCCCAGCGCGGTCAGCACGTGGGACGGCTCGTCGCTGCCCGCCGCGCAGGCCGACCCGCTCGAGCAGACGATGCCGCGCTGTTCCAGCTCGAGCAGCACCGCCTCGCCGCTCGTCCCGGGGAAGACGAACGATGCGGTGCCGGGCAGGCGCTCGGTCGGATGCCCGGTGAGGCGTGCGCCGGGGGTGCCGGCCAGCACCGTGGCGATGAAAGCGTCCCGCAGGGCAGTGATGCGGGGTGCGGCCTCCGCCCGTTCCGCCTCGGCGAGGCGGAGTGCGACCGCCAGCCCCAGGGCCCCGGCAACGTTCTCCGTGCCGCTGCGGCGGCCGCGCTCCTGGCCTCCGCCGTGCAGCACCGGTTCCACCGCGATGCGGCGTCGCAGGAAGAGCGCCCCGATACCGGGCGGCGCTCCGAGTTTGTGACCGGACAGGCTCAGCGCGTCGACGCCGAGGGTGTCCACGTTCACCGGGAGCCAGCCGGCGGCCTGCACGGCGTCGGTGTGCAGAGGCACGCGGGCGCCCTGCGTGATGGCCGAGAGTGCGGCGAGGGGCTGCAGGGTTCCGACTTCGTTGTTGGCGTATTGCACTGAAACGAGGGTGGTGTCCGGGCGGAGCACGGCCCGCAGTTGTTCCGGGTCGACCCGGCCGGAGACATCAGTGTCGAGCAGCGTCACCTCGAACCCGTGCAAGCGGTGCAGGTAGTCGCAGGATTCGAGCACCGCCTCGTGCTCGATCGCCGTCGTGATGAGGTGGCGGCCGCGCGGGGCGCCGAGGGCGATGCCCTTGATGGCCAGATTGTCGGCCTCTGTGCCGCCGGTCGTGAACACAACGTCGGCTGGCCTGCAGCCGAGCACGCCTGCGATATCGGCCCGCGCCTCGGCCAGCGTGGCGGCCGCGGCCTCACCCAGCCGATGGTGGCTAGACGGATTGCCGAACCGGCCCGCGAGCTGCTGCCAGAGCACCTCGAGGACCTCCCGGCGCACCGGGGTGGTCGCTGCGTTGTCGAGGTAGATCATGGCGGGACCGGTCAGCCTTCGGTCAGGATGGCGATGTCGAGGCCGAGGTCGAGGGACCGCACGCTGTGAGTGATGGCCCCGACCGAGATGATGTCGACGCCGGTTTCGGCGATGCCGCGCACGGTCAGCAGCGAAACGCCGCCGCTGGCCTCCACGAGCGCCCGACCGTCCGTGAGGCGCACGCCCTCGCGCAGGTCATCGGGGCTGAAATTATCGAGCATGATCGTGTCGACGCCGGCGGCGAGCACGGGCTCGATCTGGTCGATCCGGTCCACCTCCACCTCGAGGTGGGTGGTGTGGGAGATGCGGTCGCGCACCTGACGGAGTGCCTCGGTGAGGTTCAGACCGCCCGCGGTGAGCACGGCGAGGTGGTTGTCCTTGGCCATCACCGCGTCGGAGAGGCTGAACCGGTGGTTGTGGCCGCCGCCGTCGCGCACCGCGGCGCGCTCCAGCACGCGCAGCCCCGGGGTGGTTTTGCGGGTGTCGACGATGCGGGCACGGGTGCCCACGGTCTCGGCCACGTACTGTGCGGTCAGAGTCGCGACTCCGCTCATCCGCTGCACGAAGTTCAGCCCGATTCGCTCGGCCTGCAGGATTCCGCGGGCCGACCCCGACACCTCCGCCAGCGCGTCGCCGGCTACGAAGGCGGTGCCGTCGGCCACCAGCAGCCGAACCACGATGCGCGGGTCGGTCAACCGGAACGCCGACGCGAACACGGCACCGCCGCTGAAGGTTCCGGATTCCCGGGCGACCAGCTGGGCGGTCGCGTCGGCGTCGGCGGGGATCAGCACCTGAGATGTCAGGTCACCCCACGGAGCGTCTTCCTCGAGCGCGGCACGCACGATGGTGTCGATGGCGTTCATGGTCAGCATGCGATGGCCTCCTCGGCCTCCGTGGGGTGGGCAAGGTTCAGGGTGCTCTGCATGCCGTCAGCGGTATCCAGGGTCGTTACGCGACTCCAGACGACGGTGCGGGCGAGCTCGGACCGGCTGTCCGGGTAATCGGAGCGGTGGTGGGCGCCGCGAGATTCCTCCCGGGCCAGGGCGGAGGCCACGGTGACCCGCGCCAGGTCGATCAGGTTGGCGTCTTCATATGCCCGAACACGCATATTGAGCGGCGCGGTGCCATCCGGGGGCGTCGGGCGGGTAGCCCACTCCGCCAGGGTGACGGATGCTGCGGCGAGCTTTTCCCCGCTCCGCAGAACCCCTGCACACTCCCACATCAGCTGCTGCACCGCGTCGCGGTCGACGCCCCCGGTGCTCGAGCCCCCGATGGTCGAGCCTGTCGAGACCGAGCCCACGGTGGTCGAGCCTGTCGAGACCGACGCCTGGCCCGAGCCCGCCGCGGGCATCCGTCTCGGCAGGCGCAGCGCGCGCACGGCCCGGTCGGCGAATACGGCCGCCTCGAGCAGCGAGTTGGAGGCCAGCCGGTTGGCGCCGTGGGCGCCGGTGCGGGCCGCTTCCCCCACGGCGAACAGGCCGGGCAGGCTGGTGCGGCCCCAGATGTCGGTGAGAATCCCGCCCATCCAGTAGTGCGCCGCCGGAGCAACCGGGATCGATTCGACGGCCCAGTCCAGTCCGGCCGCGCGGCAGGCCGCGGTGATGGTCGGGAAGCGCCGCTCGAGCAGTTCGCGGCCGAGACCGGTGGCATCCAGCCACACCGGTTCGCCGCCCTGCTTCGCCATTTCACGGGCGATGCCCCGGGCCACGATGTCGCGCGGCGCGAGTTCCCCGTCGGGGTGCACGCCGAGCATGAAGCGGTGGCCGGACGCATTCCGCAGCACGGCGCCTTCACCGCGCACCGCCTCGGAGACCAGCGGGGTGCCCGGAACCGCGAGTGCGGTCGGGTGGAACTGGTAGAACTCGAGGTCGGCGACGGATGCCCCCGCGCGCCACGCGGCCGCTACGCCGTCGCCCGTCGCCAGGGACGGGTTCGTGGTGTGCGGGAAGAGCTCGCCGGCGCCCCCGGTCGCCAGGATCACCGTGTCGGCGATGATCGTGCGGAGGACCTCGTCGGGCCCGAGAATCACGGCTCCGGTCGCGCTGCCGTCCTGCACGGTCAGGTCGACCAGCATCGTGTGTTCCTGGATGCGCAGGCGGGCGCCGACGCCCCGCAGCGACCGGGTGGCCCGCTCACGCACCGTCGCCACGAGGGCGGCCTCGATCGCGGCACCGGTGGCGTCGCCGCCGGCGTGCAGCACCCGCGACCTCGAGTGGGCTGCCTCTAGTCCTCGGGTGACTCCGGACTCGTCGCGGTCGAAGTCCACGCCGAACCGGATCAGGTCCCGTACCCGCGCCGGACCCTCAGAGCAGAGCACGCGCACCGCGACGGGATCGCAGAGCCCCGCTCCGGCGCGCAGGGTGTCCTGCACGTGGGACTCGACCGAGTCGTCGGGGAACATGGCGGCGGCGATCCCGCCCTGGGCCCAGCGGGTGTTGCTGTCCGGCAGGGCCGCCTTGGTGACGAGGGTGACCTGGTGGCCGGCATCTGTCGCCCGCACCGCGGCGATGAGTCCGGCCAGCCCACTGCCGACGACGAGCACACGGGTCATGGTCAGACCTCGACCGAGACGGGCGGTTTGGCGGCGAGCATCCGTTCGAGGGCGATGCGGGCGTTGCCGGCGACCTCGTGCGGCACCTGGATGCGGTTCAGCACCTCGGGCGCACGGTCCGCGGTGCCGACCAGCGCTTCGAGCACCCAGGCCAGATAGCCCGAGTGGATGCGGTACATCGTGGAGCAGGGGCAGACCACCGGGTCGAGGCAGAAGATGATGTGCTCGGGGTGCTGGGCGGCGAGCCGCTGCACCAGGTTGATCTCGGTGCCGATGGCGAAGACGGATCCGGCCGGGGCTGCCTCGATGGCCTTCTTGATGAAGTCGGTCGAGCCGGAGGAATCGGCTGCGTCGACGACGGCCATCGGGCACTCCGGGTGCACGATCACGCGCACGCCCGGGTGCGACTGGCGGGCCGCGGCGATCTGCTCCACCGTGAATCGCCTGTGAACGCTGCAGAACCCGTGCCAGAGCACGACCTGGGCGGTGTCGAGTTCCTCGGCCGTGTTGCCGCCGAGGGGCTTGCGCGGGTCCCACATCGGCATCCGCTCGAGGGGTACCCCCATCGCCTTCGCGGTGTTGCGGCCGAGGTGCTGGTCGGGGAAGAAGAGCACGCGGCGGCCGCGGGCGAAGGCCCACTCCAGCACGGTCTCGGCGTTGGAGGATGTGCAGACGATGCCGCCGTGCTCCCCGCAGAATGCTTTCAGCGCGGCCGAGGAATTCATGTACGTGACCGGGATCACGGGGACGCGGCCGTCGGAGTCGGGCTCGGTGCCGTAGATGTCCTCGAGCTGCTCCCAGCAGTCGGTGACGGAGTCGATGTCGGCCATGTCGGCCATCGAGCAGCCCGCTGCGAGGTTGGGCAGGATGACCGCCTGCTCCGGGGTCGAGAGCAGGTCGGCGGTCTCGGCCATGAAGTGCACGCCGCAGAAGATGATCGCCTCGGCATCCGGGCGGCTTGTGGTGGCCTGCGCCAGCTGGAACGAGTCGCCCACGAAGTCAGCGTGCTGCAAGACCTCGTCGCGCTGGTAGAAGTGCCCGAGAATCACGACCCGGTCACCGAGCGTGGCCTTGGCGGTACGGATGCGGTCGCCGAGTTCCGCCGCCGACGCACGTCGATAGACCTCGGGCAGTTCGCCCTGCCGCGGTGACCCGGTGGGGATGACGTCGCCCATCGACGAGCCTGGGCCGTAACCCGGCGTGCCGGAATCGAACTCCCACGGGGCGGTGAGCAGGTCGGGGCTGCAGGTGCTGCCGGCGGCCGCTCCCGTGCTGATGAGCCGAATGGTCTGGTCGACCGATGCGTTGGTCATGCGGTTACTCCTTGATATTCACACAAAGCGATAGTCAGACAAGCGGTGGTCAGCGCGGACGTGCTGGGAGGGAGGGTCATGCTCAGCCGATGGCCGGCTCGAGCGCCCCCGGAGCGGTGGCGTGGACGGAATCGTTGTAGCGGTAGAGGCGGGGTGGCCGATGCGGCACACCGGCCACGCGCTGGCCCGTGTCGACCACGGTGCCCGACGATTCGATCGTGCGGCGGAAGTTCGCCGGGTCGAGGGCTTTCTGCAGCACGGCCTCGTGCACCGCGCGCAGCTGCGCCAGCGTGAAGATCTCGCCCAGGAACGCGTGCGCGATGCGGGAGTACTCCACCTTGGTGCGCAGGCGCCAGAGGGCGTATTCGACGATGCGGTTGTGGTCGAAGGCGAGCGGCGGCAGGTGGTCGGCCGGGAACCACCGCACGTTCTCATCCTCGACCGCCAGCGCCGCCTCACCGGATTCGACCAGTGCCCAGTAGACGACCGAGACGACCCGGCCGCCAGGGGAGCGCGCCGGATCCCCGAACGTGTAGAGCTGCTCGAGGTACTTGGGGGTCAGGCCCGTGGTCTCGCGCAGCGCGCGCGCGGCCGCTCCGGCCAGCTCCTCGTCGGCCGGCAGTCCGCCGCCAGGCAGCGCCCACTGGCCGAGGTAGGGCTCCCGGGTGCGGCGCACGAGCGGCAGCCACAGGGTGGAAAGCCCGGCTTCAGGATCCGGCCGCAGGGCGAAGATGACCGTCGACACGGCGAGGGCCGCCTCGAGCTGGGTGTTCATTCGCGCTTCCACCGTCATCCACCGCCATCCACTAGGTAAAAGTCATTGTGACTTTAACTGAATGGACCCATCTTATAGTCAGTGTGACCAGAAGTCACGCCCCGTGTGCGGGCGCTGAGAAACGGTCAGTGAACTCGCGGCACGGATGTCGGTGCCGGCGTAGCAGTGCGGCGAGCGTTTTTGCCGGTGAGCCCCCAGATCGTGACCCGGGCCATCGCCTCGGCCACGATCGCACCACTCATTTTCGAGGAGCCGAGGGTGCGCTCCACGAACGTGATCGGCTTCTCGACCACGCTGAGCCCGGCCCGGACGGCGTGCAGCAGCATGTCGATCTGAAAGCAGTAGCCCAGGCTCTCGACGCTGGAGAGGTCCATCCGTTCGAGGGCGTGCGCCGTGTAGACGCGGTAACCGCCGGTCACGTCTCGCTGAGGCAGCCGCAGCAGCACACGCGAGTAGACCGATCCGCCGCGCGACAGCAGACGCCGGTGCCACGGCCAGTTGCGCACACTACCCTCAGGGACCCAGCGGGAGCCCAGTACCACATCCGCGCCCTCGGCTGCCTCGAGCAGGCTCGGCAGTTGCTCCGGCAGATGCGATCCGTCCGCGTCGAGCTGCACCAAACGGTCGTAGCCGCGGGAGAGCCCCCAGGCGAAGGCCTCGAGGTAGGCGGCGCCGAGGCCGCTCTTCCGGGAGCGGTGCAGGGCGTGGACCTGAGAATCGGTGGTGGCCAGCGTGTCGGCCAGCAACCCCGTGCCGTCTGGGGAGGAATCGTCCACGACCAGGATGTCGGCCGCAGGCACGCTCGCTCGCACCCGGGCAACGATCGCCGCGATGTTATCGCGTTCGTTGTAGGTCGGGATGATGATCAGTGTCCGGTCCATGGAACTACCTTGTCATTTCGATGATCTGAGTGCGGTTCAGCATTGTCGATTCGGTGACCGTGAACCCGAGTTGCTGCAAGGTGCGGATGTTGTCGCCCCGGCTATTCTCACCGCTGCCCTGGTTCTGCAGAACCCACACCCGGTCAGTCTCGGTGAGCCGGTCGGTCACCTGTTCCAGCGGCAGGACCACATCCCATAAATCGTTGGTGGTGTCGAACGGCACCGCGAGGGTGACATCCTGAAGGCCCGCGAACGCGTCCGGGTACAGCCGCAGGGCCAGGCGGGGCTTGCGGGAGGGCCGCACGCTCTCGTCGAAGACAACGGCGTCCCCCGACTGCGCGCCGTTCCGCACCACCTCGGCCGCTTGGCGCAGGTCACTGCCGTAGTTCTTGCCGAACTCGCTGCGCTGTTCGAGGTAGGTGGGCAGCATCAGAGCCGTGATGAGGCCCAGGGCCGCAACCTGTGGCCATCGCGGCCGGAGGCAGGCGATTCCCACGGCGATGGCGATCGCGACGGCCGGCGTGCAGATCGACAGGTACCGCAGTGAGTACATCGGCGTGACCAGGTGCGTGCCGATCAGTAAGGCTGCGCTCGGCACGATCATCCAGGCCAGCATGACCCCCAGTGCGGCCTTGGTGTTCGCCGGCGTGGCCCGCCGTCCGCCGACGAAGAAGACCATCACGACCGCGAGCAGGATCAGTCCCCACGCCAGAACGGCCAGGGGAGCATTGCTGAACCACTGGTGCACAGCGGCCGTGAGCACGGGGATCGGCGGGCGCCGACCGATGAAGGCGATCTGATCGCGCTGGTCCAGGCTGGCCGTTATCACGGGGGCAGCCAGGGCGAGCGCGGCGCCGGTGGCGATGGCCCAGGCGCGCATACTCACCCTCACGTCACCCTCCCGCGGGGTCAGCAGCAGCGCCGCGAGCGCCAGCACGGGGACCAGCAGCAGCACATACAGGAAGAAATAGATTCCAAGGGCCAGGAGGCCGGCGTAGCCCGCCCAGAGCGCGAACCGGGTGCCGGCATCCACGGGGCGGCTCCGCACCAGGTGCACCAGCAGAACCGTCAGCCAGACCACGACGGCCGTGGCGACGGCGGCCGAACGGGCTTCAGAGCCCATATAGGTGACCCGGGGGAGCAGCGCGAAAACCAGGGCTGCGAGCACGTCGACCCGGGCGGTGAACAGGGTGCGGGCCAGTACGAAGGTTCCGGCCGTCGCGGCGCCGACGAACAGGGCGCTCAGCCCGCGGGTCGCCAGCTCCGACGAGCCGAAGAGATCGATCCAGACGTGCAGCAGCAGGTAGTAAGCGCCGTGCACCGCGTCGACGTTGTCCAGCAACCGGAACAGCCCCGGCAGGGAACGTTCCGCCGACATGACGCTGGCCGCCTCGTCGCCCCAATACGAGGGCCGCCACGATCCGGCGATCGAGACGAGGAACCCGAGCAGCCCGAGCAGCGCAGCCAGCCCTCCGGTTCGGAGCAGGGGAAGGGTCAGCGTGTCGGGACGGACCAGGCGGGAGAGCAGCGGCGGGGAAGGCACGCATATACGTTAGGCCACCTCGCTGAACCATAGAACCCGGGATCGGTGCCGTTCGCCGTGAACGGATGGCGAGGCCCCGCCCGTTCCACCTTCGGACGAGCACCGTGCCCACTGTTGAACCAATTCGACGGAGATTTTGGGCTTGGGGCCGGTTTTCGGCTGGTTCCGGTCCGTTTTGGCCAAAATCTCCGTCGAATTCGTTCGAGCGCGAGTTGCTCCAGTGCCGCGGATTCCCATTCCACGATCCAGCTGCGACCACGTCCATACGGACTCACTGATCTAGGCTGACGCCATGATCGATCCCCTCGAGACTCGCGGCCCCGGCCCTGCTGCCGGCCCCGCGGCAGCCCTGGGTGTTGCGGTGGCCCAGTTCGCGCCCGGCCGCGAGCCTGCCGTAAACCTTGCCGCCATGCATGCCCTCGCCGAGACGGCCGTCGCCCGCGGGGCCCGGCTGATCGTCTTCCCCGAGTACTCGGCCTTCTTCGAACCGGTGATGGGACCGTCGTTCGTCGCCGCGGCCGAACCTCTGGACGGCCCCTTCGTGCGGGCCCTGGCCGCGCTCGCCGCAGACCTCGGCGTGTACGTCGTGGCCGGCATGCTGGAGTCCACGGACGACCCGAACCGGTTCTCCAATACTCTCGTCGCGGTGGATCCGGCCGGATCACTCGTCGCGAAGTACCGCAAGCTTCACCTCTACGACGCCTTTGGTGAGCGCGAGTCGGACTGGGTGCGGGCCGGGGCCGTGGAGGAACCCGAGACCTTCGATGTGGAGGGGCTGCGGGTGGGATTGCAGACCTGCTACGACATCCGTTTCCCGGAGATGACCCGCCGCCTGGTCGACGCCGGGGCCGAACTGGTCCTGGTGCCGGCCGAGTGGGTGCGGGGACCGCTCAAGGAACAGCACTGGCGCACGCTGTTGACCGCTCGGGCCCTGGAAAACACGGTCTACCTAGCGGCGGCCGACCACGCCCCGCCGGTGGGTGTCGGCAACAGCATGGTGGTCGACCCGATGGGGGTGGAGCTGGTCACGATCGGCGAGACAACGGATGTCGCGGTCGCCTGGGTTCTGCCGGAGCGCCTCAGTGCCGTGCGCGCCCGCAACCCCGCGCTGGTCCTGCGCCGTTTCGCGGTCGTTCCGCGCTGATCCGGGCCCGCCCACGGGCAGAGGCCTGCGGGCTGCGGCCTGCGGGCAGAGGCCTGCGGCCTGCGGCCTGCGGCCTGCGGCCTACAGGCAGAGGCCTGCGGCCTGCGGGTTGCCGGAGTAGGGGCGGCTCAGAGTTCGGTGGCGATGGTGTCCTGCGAGGCGGGCGCCGCGCGCACCGTGAACTTCTGATCGGGGCGGTGACTGCGGTCGGTGCGTTCCGGATGTTCGGGCTCGGACATCGCCCGCTCCTCGCCGGTGGCAACCAAACCCTGGGAGCTGTTCGCGGAACGGGTGAGCTGGGCGAGCCAGAGGGGGTTGATGCTCGGCGGCTGGCCGCCGGAGAACTTGAAATACAACGGGATGGCCGGGTGCAGCCAGGCGGAACTGCGTCCGTTTCCGGCTTCGGCGGCATTGCGCCACGACAGCAGGAAGCTCTCGCCCCGGCGGAGCTTCTGGACGATCACGATCTGAAGGTGCGCCAATATCCGGTCGTCGAACTCGACCGTGACCCTGTCATACGTCAACGAACCCATGGGGAGCCGCTCTCAATCAGTGGAGGCCGTGCCAGACCGGCCACACGGGGGTGACCATTTCTCAGGACTGATCCTCAGTTTGGTCGTAATGAACCCGCTTGACAAGGGAATCGGCCACGCAGCGCGAGCGGCCCGGACTCCCGGACCGCTCACTGCGGGAACACTCCTGGGTCGGACCGGCATCCGTTCGGCAACACGAGCCGGAGAGTCTCATACGGCTTCTCCACGTGCGCGAAGTGCCCGGTGTCCGGCACTGTCACCAGGGCGAAGTCGCGGATGACCGCGCGGAGCCTGGCCGCATCCGTCGCTGCCACGAAAATGTCGGCGTCGCCCTGGGTGGCCCGCACGGGGCACTCGATCCGGGACCAGTATTCGGCGGCGTAGGCGCCGGCCAGGTCGGATGCCACGGCGAACGCCTGCGGGCGCAGTTCGGCCCGGAGGTAGTCGGTGACGCTCGCGTGCAGCAGTTCCGGGCGCCGGAACAGCGGCGCTGCCAGCGCGCGCAGCAGCGTGGTGCGATGGAGCAGGCCGATCAGGCCGTCGCCGGCGCGCCCGGCCCAGGCGAGAGCCCGCAACACCGGCAGTATGGCGCCATATCCCGGCAGCGTGGCGAACCGGGCGACCGGGTGCCGCACGGTGTCGATCACCGAGAAGGTCGTGGCCGAGACGAGTCCGACGAACGCGGTCGACCGTGCCTCGCTCGCGGCGAGTTCGAGGGCCACGAAGCCGCCGAGGGAGTGGCCGATCACTATCCAGGAGCGGTAGCCGAGAGCACGGGCGATCTCGGCCACTATCGCCGCGGTCGCCTCGATCGAGCGGGAGGGACCCTCCTTCGGAAGCGCCGAGTCGCCCCAGCCGGGCAGGTCGGGGATGATCAGGTCGGTGAGTTCCAGGCCGGAGGCGTCGGCCGCGGCCAGCAGCGGCGTCCAGGTCGTCCAGGAGCCCGCGGCCCCGTGGAGAAGGATGGTCGCGGTGTCGCTCCCGGTGCGGCGGCCGTGCCGCACCGAGACCGTCGCCCGGCTCAGGCGCATGGAACTCGTGGTCAGACCGAAGGCGCGGTGATCGGACGAGAGGGGAAACGGGCAGTATCCCGTGCGGTCCGGAGCCTCCCGAATCGGTGCAGCCGGGGCGCTGACACCCCGTGGCGACGTCGTCGACCTGGTCTCGGCGGTGATGCTCATGACACTGGTTCGTTGCCTGGGCCGCTGTGGATTGCCGCACCGTCTCTGCGGAGCGGAATATGCGGGAGTGCAGGGCCGTTGCCGAAAGGGGGAACCTGCTTCCCATGTCCCAGGCAACGCACGCGCCGCCTGACGACAACCAGACCCACAGAAAGAGCTATTCGTGAATCTTTTCTCCCCGTTGTCCCTCGGTGATCTGGAACTGCCCAACCGGCTCGTCATGGCACCGCTGACCCGTGTGCGGTCCGGAGTCGAGGGTGTTCCCGGTCCGCTTGTCGTCGAGCACTACAAGCAGCGAGCATCCCTCGGCCTGATCGTGACCGAGGGCACCTACCCGAGCCACGCCGGCCAGGGCTTTCCCGGCCAGCCGGGTCTGATCACACCCGAGCAGATCGCGGGCTGGACCAATGTCGCCGATGCAGTGCACTCCGCCGGAGGGCGCCTGGTCGCCCAGATCATGCATGCCGGCCGCGTCACCCATGAGGGCACCAACGGCGGCCGCGAAGTCGTCGCCCCGAGTGCCATCGCCATTGCGGGCGAGACCCGCACCTACGAGGGAAAGGCCGCCTACCCGGTGCCGCACGCCCTCACGCCGGATGAGCTCCCCGGCGTGATCGCGGACTTCGTGCAGGCCTCCCGCAACGCCATCGCCGCCGGGCTCGACGGCGTCGAGATCCACTCCGCCAACGGCTACCTCCTGCACGAGTTCCTCTCGACGGCCTCCAACCAGCGCGACGACATCTACGGCGGCTCCCCGCAGAACCGGGCGCGTTTCGTCGTGGAGGTCGTCACCGCGGTGGCCGACGCGATCGGAGCCGGTCGCGTCGGCATCCGGGTCTCCCCGGAGCACAACATCCAGGATGCCCTCGAAACTGATGCCGCCGACCTCCTGGCCACGTACGGCGCACTGGCCGACGCGCTCGCCCCGCTGGGCCTGGCCTACCTGAGCATCCTGCATCGCGAGCCGGCCGGTGAACTGGTGCAGCAGCTGCGCACCCGCTTCGGTGGACCGCTCCTGGTCAACAGTGGTTTCGGTGAAATCACCAGCCGGGACGAAGCGATGGCCATCATCGCCGACGACCTGGCAGACGCGGTCGTCGTCGGCCGTGCCGTGATCGCCAACCCCGACCTGGTGGCTCGCTGGCTCAAGGACCTGCCGTTGAACGCTCCCGACCCGCTCACCTTCTACGGTGCCGGCGCCGAGGGCTACACGGACTACCCGGCCCTGGCACACTAGGCCGGGTAGGCCCCCTTCCCGGCGCGGATGTGTGGCTAACTCCTGAAATTTGCGACGCGTTCGCACCCGACCCGCGCAATCTCGCGGTGACGGAAGCCCAGGTCGGCAGATGACAGGAGTTAGCCACAACAGTTGCCGGCACGTGACCCCGGAGGGCATTGCTGGCCGGCACGGATTCCCCGGGGGCAGGGTGCGGGGGTTGCCGTGCGGCGGCTACCGGGCGGTGATTCCGGCCAGCTGTGCGGCGGCGCGCTCGAGCACGTCCACCCTCTTGCAGTAGGCGAACCGCACCAGTGAGGCGTACTCGGGTCGGTTCGCGGCGGAGCAGAACGCACCGATCGGAACCGCCACCACCCCGGCGAGATCGGGCAGCACCCGGCAGAATTCGGCGCCGTCCGGGTGGCCGAGCGGAGCGGCATCCGCCACGATGAAATACGACCCCTGGGGCCGGCTGACCGTGAATCCAGCCGAGGTCAGCCCGCTCTCGAGCACGTCGCGCTTGGCCAGGAGGTCGGCGGCGATGCCGGTGTAGAAGCTGTCGGGCAGGTCGAGGCCCCGCGCGATCGCCGGCTGGAACGGCGCACCGTTCACATAGGTGAGGAACTGCTTCACGGCGAGGATGGCGGTAACCAGGCTGGCCGGGGCGGTGAGCCAGCCGATCTTCCAGCCGGTGGTGTTGAACGTCTTGCCGCCGGAGGAGATCGTGATCGTGCGATCGCTTGCCCCGAGAATCGTCGCGACCGGCACATGGGGAACACCGAAGGTGAGGTGCTCGTAGACCTCATCGGTCACGATGAGCGCATCGTGGCGGTGCGCGAGGGACACGATGAGGTCCAGGGTCTCACGCGGAAGCACGGTCCCCGTGGGGTTGTGCGGATTGTTCACGATGATCAGCCGGGTGCGGTCGGTGATCGCCGCGCGCAGGTCGTCGGGGTCCGGCTGGAAATCGGGTGCCCGTAGGCGCACCGTGCGATGGATGCCCCCACCCAACGCGATCAGGCCGCCGTACGCATCGTAGAACGGCTCGAGTGTGACGACCTCGTCGCCTGGTTCGAGCAGCGCGAGAATGGTCGCCGCCAGCGCCTCGGTGGCGCCGGCCGTCACCAGGACCTCCGTGTCGGGATCGACGGTCAGGCCGTAGAAGCGGAACTGGTGACGGGCGATGGCCTCCCGCAGTACGGGCAATCCGCGCCCCGGCGGGTACTGGTTCACGCCGTCGGAGATTGCCTGTCGGGCAGCTTCGAGCACCTCGGCGGGGCCGTCCTCGTCGGGGAATCCCTGACCCAGGTTGATGGCGCCGGTGCGCAGGGCAAGGGCACTCATCTCGGCGAAAATGCTCGCCGCGACGGTGCCGTCGGCAGCGAGCAGACCGGCCCCGCGAGCCGTGCGTCGCCAGGCCCCCGCGATCGTCATGGTGTCACCTGCATTCCTCCAAACTACGACATGTGGAAAGTTCGAGCGCGGCCGGGCCGGATGCCCTAGGTTGGCCGGATGCGGACCGTGAAGCGCGACCTCCTCGTACTGGGCTCGCTGCTGCTGCTCGGCATGCTCGCGCTGACCGGTTGCACACCCGAACCGACGCCCCGGGCATCCGAGACGTCGGTGCCGACGGATGCCCCCGTCTTCGCCTCCGACGAGGAGGCTCTCGCTGCGGCCACAGAGGCCTATGCGGCCTATCTCGCCGCTGGCGATGCAGCAGAAAAATCCGGAACATTATCACGTGAACATTTTCTATCCCTGAGCTCCGGAGAAGCTCACGAGAGTGACCTGTCTGCTGCCGCATCATTTGATGAGAAGGGCTGGAAGCAAGTCGGTTCCACCACTTTTGACTCGATGACTATCCAGTCCGCGGAGATCAACGAAGAAGAAAAATGGGAGATAAGGGTCTATGTCTGTCTCGATGTGACGAATAGCGACATCGTTGATTCCTCAGGAGTGCCGGTCTCTCAGCCGGACCGCCCACTACGGATGCCTTTGGAAGTGGCCTTCGTCGGAACTGACAAAAGTAGTGATAACTTCCAGATGACGGAGTCGCGGGTATGGTCCGGTTCAAATTTCTGCTAGTAGCGCTGATGCCTATAATTCTTTCTCTTGCTTCGCCAGTGTACGCAGCCGCGGAGGATCGAGATTGCCCATATCAACTGGCAGTCGCAGGGCTTTGTTCGCCACCAGCAGCGACGGGAAACATCAACAACGGCGGAGTGGATCTTTCTGCGGGGTACGAGACCGGCGGGGGACAGGGTTCCGGTAACGGGGCCGGTAACGGGGCCGGTAACGGGGCCGGTGGCGGAGCGGGATCCGGCGCGCAAGATTCAGGCGGCGACGAAGGAAGCGGGCCGGGTGCGGCACCCGTCGTCGATCCGCTGGCGTTCGTGCGCGACGACTTCACCGTGAACTGCATACCGGGCTCGCCGTGCGATCCGAACCTCGTGGTCCGGGTCAGTGACCTGGTCAACTTCCAGCCTGCGGCGCCGTCCCAGACGATGGAACCGG
Source organism: Cryobacterium sp. TMT3-29-2 (assembly GCF_004564305.1). Lineage (NCBI taxonomy): Bacteria > Bacillati > Actinomycetota > Actinomycetes > Micrococcales > Microbacteriaceae > Cryobacterium > Cryobacterium sp. TMT3-29-2. Next base: position 45,743 of record NZ_SOGK01000127.1, on the reverse strand, counting down.
GCGGCTGGAGCGTCGCCGGATTGCCTTCCAACTTCATCGCGTCGGCATCCGTGCACAGCCGCACCGGTGCGCTGCTCGGATATCCGGCTGAGGTTCGTTTCACCCCGGTCGGCTACCGCTGGACCTACGGCGACGGGGCCCAGGCGAGCACCGATTCTGGCGGCGCCACCTGGGCGGCGCTGGGTCTGCCGGAATTTTCACGCACCGCCACCAGCCACACGTTCGCCAGGCCGGGGAGCTACGCCGTAGTCGTCGCGGTGGTGTACTCAGCCGTGTACCGCTTCGCGGGCCTTGCCTGGCGCCCGGTCGAGGGTACGTTGGCAATTTCGGCCAGCCCGCTCGGCGTGATCGTGGGAGACGCCCAGACGGTGCTCGTCAACCGGGAGTGTACAGCGCATCCGGCTGGGCCGGGCTGCTGACCGAGAGGATCGACCCCGGCCCGAACAAGTCACGGCGTCGTCATTGAATGCTCCCAGCCTGCACATATCATTCGTTCAGGTTCAGGAGTCAAGGTGGGATTGCTTGGAAGGAGCACATCATGACCGACAACCCGCAGGTATCCGGCACCACTCCCGATCCCGACGACGCAGTACCATTCCAGGTGAATGCGGCCGGCGAGGCGTCGGCCCCGGCGCAGCCCGCGGCGGCCGGTTCCTCTCCGACCACCTCCGGTGACGAGCAGTCGACCGAGGTCATCCCCGACACCGTCAACGCCTCCGAGCAGCAGGCGCCGACCCAGCCCAGCGCGGCCCAGCCCACTCTCGCCTCCGCGACGGATGCTTTCGGCCGCCCGGTCGAGGGCGGCGCCACCCCCAATCCTTACGCTCCGAACACCCAGTCGCCGTCCTACGCCCAGCAGAACGGGTACGCCTCCGGCCGGCCCGGCGGCCCGACCAAGCAGCCCCGGCGCTCGGGAAATATCGCCCTGATCGCGGCGCTCGCCATCGGCGCCCTCGTCGGCGGAGCATCCGGTGCCGGTGTCACGGCGTTCGTGCTCACCAACCAGACCAGCGGCGTGCCGGCCAGCCAGGCCGAAGGCCCCAGCACGGTCGTGGTCAACAACACCGACAGCGTCAGCCAGATCACGGCGGTCGCCGCCAAGGCCACCCCCAGCGTGGTCACCATTGACGCGTCCGACGGCAGCTCCGGTGGAACCGGTTCCGGCGTCATCCTCAGCGAAGACGGCTACGTCCTCACGAACACGCACGTCGTCACCCTCGACGGCGCCGCCGCCGACGCCCGCATTCAGGTCACCGCCAGCGACGGCAAGCTCTACTCCGCCACCATCGTCGGTACCGACCCGATCTCCGACCTTGCCGTGATCAAGCTCGAGGGCGTGAGTGGCCTGACGCCGATCAAGTGGGCCGATTCCGGCAAGCTCAACGTCGGCGACAGTGCCATCGCGATCGGCGCACCTCTCGGTTTGTCGAGCAGCGTCACCGACGGCATTGTCAGCGCACTCAACCGCAGCATCTCCATCGCCTCCTCGGCCGCCCCGTCGACACCCGACAACGCCGCGCCCGACGAGGATCAGAGCCCGTTCTTCTTCGACCTTCCCGACCAGAACGGCGACCCCGCGCAGGCTCCGTCCACCGGCAGCATCTCGCTCTCGGTCATCCAGACGGATGCCGCGATCAACCCCGGCAACTCAGGCGGAGCCCTGCTCAACGCCAAGGGTGAGCTGATCGGTATCAACGTCGCCATCGCCAGCGCCGGTGGCGACTCGGCGGCGGCCGGCAGCATCGGTGTTGGCTTCTCCATCCCGTCGAACCTGGCCAAGCGCGTCTCCGACGAACTGATCGCCACCGGCACGGCCAGCCACGGTCTGCTCGGTGCCAGCGTCACCAGTGCGGCCGGCAGCCCCGAGAGCACCACCGTCGGCGCCCTGATCAGCGAGGTATCACCGGGCGGCGCGGCCGAAAAGGCCGGACTCCGAAAAGGAGACATCGTCACCAACCTCAACGACCTGCCCATCACCGACGCCAACGACCTGACCGCCCAGGTTCGTGCTCTCGCCGCCGGCGACACGGCCGACCTCACCTATGTGCGCGACGGCAAGTCCGTCACGGTGTCCGTCACGGTCGGCGAGCTCTCGAGCTGACAACCCGCTCCTTCCAGGGCATGACAGCTGCGCCGCCGGTGATCCACCGGCGGCGCAGCTGTCGTTCGCCTCGCCGGTGCGGGCCCGAAAGACGCGGCTGATAGGCTCTAGCTCCCGTCCAGAAGAATGGAACTATGACCAGCCAGGATCCCTCTTCCGGAGAGAAGTCCCTGCTCGGGGTTTCCTACGTGATGCCGGTGCTGAATGACGTGACACATGTGCGTGCCGCCGTGACCAGCCTGCTCCGCCAGGACTATATGGGGCCCTTCGAAGTCACCCTGGCGCTCGGCCCGAGCATCGACGGCACGACCGAACTGGTCGAGGAGATGGCCGCGGTCGATCCGCGCATCCGCATCGTCGCGAACGAGATCGGTTCCACTCCGGCAGGCCTCAACGCCGCTATCCGAGCGTCGAAGTACCCGTTCGTCATCCGCGTCGACGCCCACTCGGTGCTGCCCCCGGACTATGCCCGCATCGCCGTGGAGACCCTCGAGCGCACCGGCGCCGACAATGTCGGCGGCGTCATGGACGCCCAGGGGGCAAGCCCGTTTCAGAAGGCCGTGGCCCGCGCCTACGGCACGAAGATCGGCCTCGGCGGAACGCCCCTGCACATCGGCGGCCCGGAAGGCCCCGCGGAAACCGTCTACCTGGGCTGCTTCCGTCTGGACAGCATCGTGCGCGTGGGCCTCTTCGACGAGGGCATCAAGCGAGGCCAGGACTGGGAACTCAACCGCCGCCTGCGCGACCAGGGCGGCACCGTCTGGTTCACTCCCCGGCTCCGGGTCGTCTACCGGCCCCGCCCGAGCCTGGCCCGGCTGGCCCGGCAGATGGTGTCCACCGGACTCTGGCGCGGGGAACTCGCCCGCCGGTATCCCGAGGACAACGGCATCCGTTACTTCGCCCCGCCCGTCATGGTCCTGGGTGTCCTGGGCGGAACCCTGGCCGGACTGGCCGGTCTGGTGCAGCTGTTCACCGCAGCGACCCCGTGGATGCTGCTCGGATTCTTGATTCCCGCCGCTTACCTACTCCTCGTCGCCCTGGCCACGGCCCTGGTGACGCGTCCGGACGGTTTTCGTGCCGGGCTGTGGTTTCTCGTAGTCTTGCCCTGCATCCACTTCTGCTGGGGGATCGGCTTCCTGCTCGGCTATCTGAAGTTCACCACCAACATCACGGCCCATACCGGAAGGCACCAATGACGTCAGCGAATCCCGCGGCGACTCGACCCTCCTCAATCGCCGAGTTGCGCCGGGTGGCGCAGCCGCCGGAAGTGCGGCTGCGGGCGAACGCCGAGCACTGGACGGCGTCCCTCTACCTGCGCGACATCTCCCCGTACCTGACCTGGATGCTGCTGAAGACCCGCATCTCGGCGAACGGCGTCACCGGGCTGATGATCCTGGTCGGTTGGTCCACGGCGGCCGCGCTGCTCATTCCCGGCGTCTGGGGCGCCCTGCTCGCGCTCCTGCTCGGGCAGCTGCAGATGCTGGTCGACTGCTCCGACGGTGAGGTCGCCCGCTGGCGCCGGCAGTCCTCCCCGGCCGGGGTGTTCCTCGACAAGGTCGGGCACTACACGACCGAGGCTCTCATCCCGATCGCGTTCGGCATACGATGCGCCTACTACCCGTTCGAGGCCCCGGCCGACTTCCTCTGGACCACACTCGCACTCCTGCTCGCCCTGATCATCGTGCTCAACAAGGCACTCAATGACATGGTGCACGTGGCCCGTGCGAACGCGGGCATGACCAAGCTCGCCGATCGCAAGCACGAGCAGACACCGACGTCGAGCCTGATCGCCCGGGCCCGCAGACTGGCCCGGTTCCTGCCGTTCCACCGGCTGTACCACTCGGTCGAGCTGACGATGCTGATCTTCGTCGCGGCGGTCGTCGGCAGTTTTCTCGGCGAGACGACGGTCGACCGCTTCGTGCTGGCCCTGCTCGTGCCACTGGCATTCCTCTCACTGGTGGGCCACTTCGTGGCTATCATGGCGTCCAAACGTGTCCGGTCCTGACGCGGCACCGCACGGCCTCGCCCTGCCGACCGTGGGGGTCGTGCTGCTCACCCAGGGCACCCGTCCCGACGACCTGGCTCGCGGCATCCGGAGCCTGATGGCCCAGAAGGACGTGCGCCTGGACATCGTCTGCGTGGGCAACGGCTGGCAGCCATCCGACCTTCCCGCGGCGGTGAAGACCCTCGGACTGCCCGAGAACCTGGGCATTCCGGCCGGCCGCAACCGCGGGGTCTCCCGCGTCGCGGGCGAGTTCCTCTTCTTCCTCGACGACGACGCCAGCATCCCGGACCCGCATTTTCTGCGGGATGCCGTCGGCGTGCTGCGGGCTGACCCGACCATCGGCCTCCTGCAGCCCCGCGTGGTCGACCCGGCCGGGATCGCGTCTCCCCGGCGGTGGATTCCGCGCATCCGTAAAGGCGAGGCCACTCACTCCAGCAACGTCTTCTCGGTCTGGGAGGGCGCCGTGCTGCTGCCCCGGGCCGCCTTCGACGCCACCGGAGGCTGGGCCGAGCCGTTCTTCTATGCCCATGAGGGCATCGAGCTGGCCTGGCGGGTTTGGGACCTGGGCCTGCGCGCCTGGTATGCGGGTGACCTGCAAGCCAATCACCCCGTGATCGCGCCGACCCGGCACGCCGACTACTACCGCCTGAATGCGCGCAACAGGGTCTGGCTGGCCCGCCGCAACCTCCCGGTGCCGCTGGTGCCCGTCTACGCCGGGTCCTGGCTCCTGATCCAGATACTGCGCTGGGCCCGCAATCCGAGCGCCCTCCGCGCTTGGCTCGCGGGTTTCCGCGAGGGCTGGACCACTGACCCGGGGGAGCGGCGCCCGCTCAAGGCACGCACGGTGTGGCGGATGACGCTGGCTGGCCGACCACCCATCGTCTAACGATTCCGTCGTCAAGTTCCCCTTCGGGGGTCAGGGGCGCTCGGGTAAGTTGCATGGTCGGTACTCTTGACGGGTGGGTATTCAACGAGACGTGAGGCTTGGGCTCAAGCTGGTCAGGGACGTCACGGCGTCGCGCAAGGCACAGCGGCTGCTGAACGGGCGGCTGTCCAAGCGGGAGCCGCTGCCCCGGAACCACTTCAAGATCGCGGTCTACTTCGCTGACGGCGACGTCAACCTGTACCAGATGCGGCAGTGGTACAAGCCGCTGGCGAAGCTCGCCGAGACCTGGCCCGTCCTGGTGCTGAGCCGCAGCGGGGCAGGTGCCCTGCCGCTGATCGACGAGTCCCCGATCCCGGTGGTCTACGTCCGTCGGGTCGTCGACCTCGAACGGGTGCTGGCGGAGCAGGACATCCGAATCGTGTTCTATGTGAACCAGAACACCCGCAACTTCCAGATGATGCGCTACGGGCGCCGCTGGCACGTTTTCATCAACCACGGTGAGAGCGACAAGATGTACATGGTCACGAACCAGATCAAGGCCTACGACTACGCCTTCGTCGCCGGAGACGCCGCGATCGCCCGCCTCGACAAGGTGCTCTGGGACTACGACTTCGACAAGCGCGCCATCGCGATCGGGCGCCCCCAGGCCGACTATTATTCGGGCGCGACGCCGTTCGCCCGGGACGGGCGCCAGGTCGTCCTCTATGCTCCGACCTGGGAAGGTGACCGGCCGGCTGCCGCATACGGCTCGATCGCGTCCCACGGCGTCGCCCTCGTGACGGCGTTGCTCGCCTCGGGCCGGCACCGGGTGATCTACCGTCCCCACCCGCGCAGCGGAGTGGTGAGCAGCGAATACGGCGCCGCGAACAAGGCCATCATCGCGGCCATCGCGACGGCGAATGCGCGGGATGCGTCGGCCCGCCACATCTACGATGCGAGCCCCGGCCTGGGCTGGCAGCTGTCGGCGGCGGATGTCGCGATCGTCGACATCTCGGCAATGGTCTACGACCGACTGGCCTCGGGTAAGGCACTGATGGTGACCCGTCCTGTCGACCCGGAAGCCCAGATCGACTCGAGCGGTTACCTCTCCGACTGCGAGTGGCTGCACGTCGACCGGGCCGGGAGCATCCTCACGGTGCTCGACGACCTCAGCCATGACAGCGAGGCTCAGGACCGGCTCAACGTCTGGGTCGAGCGCTACTTCGGCGACACCGGCCCCGGGGTCGCCACGAACCGATTCCATGCGGCCGTGGCGCACCTGATGCACGAGTGGGAACGTTTCGACGCCTCCCACCCGCAGGCCGTGAGTCTCGAGGTGGTCGAGCCGGCCATCGACGCTCCGGCGGACGAGATCACCGACGTCGAGAAGCCCTAGCCGGCACGGGGCGGTGTCGGCGGCGCCGGCTCAGGTGCGTCGGGCATCCGTCGCCGAGGTGACAGCCGACCGGGCAGTCCGGTCAGGGACAGGCGGGTGATCCCGGGGATGCGGCGGGCGCGCGTTTGCTGATTGACGATTCGTACCTGCGGGTTCAGCTCCTCGCGGAAACCGATCGGGGGCGGGCCGAACGCGAGCCGGGAGGACCGCACGACCCGCGTGCCCAGGATGTGGTTGCCGGCACCGCCGATGATGGCGCCGACGCCGAACGGCAGGGCCTTTCCGATGAAGCTGGCGCCGCCCTTGGCGACGAACTGCCGGATGAAGCTGCTCTTCAACCGATCGGTCAGCGGTCCCATGATCGCCCGGGGAATGCTGGTGGTGACGAGTTCGCCCCAGTAGGCGGTGCGCGGCACGCCGGAGCCGGAGACCTGGCCGGCCAGCTGGCGCACCAGGTCCGAGCCTTCACGACCGAGCATCATCGTCATCACGAGCGCGCGCGCCCGCTCCGGATCCTCGACCGCGATGCCGTGCACCTCGCTGACCGACTGCGTGAACAGTGCGGTGGCTTCGAGGAACCCGGCCGTCTCCACACCGGAGAGGGCCAGCGTGATACCGGTGCCGACCCCGGGAATGACCGCCGTCGCGCCGACCGCGGCACCGCCGGTGGTGACGGCGGCGAGATAGCGGCGTTCCAAGATCTGGATGACCTCCACGGGCGAGGCCTGCGGAGAACGGTGCCGCACGGAGCGGATGTGAGCGAGCACCGCAGGCCGATGGATCGCCATCACGCGGTCGAAGCCCGTGACGATCCCGGTGGGGAGTTGACCGCCCCGCGGCAGGCCGCCCGTCTCGGAGATGATCGGCTTTGCTTTTCTGGCCATCAGAGTGCCCTCCCTCAGTGTCCCGTTGAGTTTACGTGTCCCGGCTGGGTGCCACTGGCGGAATGGACGGTGCGCGCCTATACACAGAGCATGCCTGAGCCGAAGTCAGAAGCATCCCGAATCCTCGGTGTCCGCTTGCGTCGCCGGCGGCGCCAGCTGGCCCTCAATCAGGAAGCCGTCGCCCACCTGGCCGGCCTGAACGTGTCCAACTACGCGCGCATCGACCGGGGCCTCGGCAACCCCACCTTCCACACCCTGATCCGGCTCGCGACGGTGCTCGGCCTGGAGCCAGGTGACCTGATAACCGGTTTCAATTCCGCTCACCTGCCGCCCTCCCGGGACGGCCGGCCCGACCGGATGCCGTGATCGCTTCGGCCCGTCAGGCCGGCTTGATCCCGTACTGCGAGTTGTAGAGCGCCAGCACTTCGGCGATGGGGGCATCCAGAACCAGCGCACCCTTGTCAAGGTAGAGGCCCCTGGTGCAGAACCGCTTCAGGTCCCGCTCATTGTGGGACACGAAGAACAGTGTGCGCCCGCCGGCCAGGAGCTCCTCGATCCGCCGGTAGCACTTCTCCCGAAACGCCTTGTCGCCGACCGCGAGCACCTCGTCCACGAGGAGGATGGGCTCCTCGAGCCGGGAAATCACGGCGAACGCGATCCGCACCTTCATGCCACTGGACAGGTGCTTGTAGGGAGTGTCGACGAAGTCGGCGATCTCGGCGAAGGCGATGATCTCGTCGAAACGCTCGGCGATCTGCCTCTTCGTCATACCGTGCAGGCCCGCTGTCAGGTAGACGTTCTCGCGTACCGTGAGGTCGTCCACGAAGCCACCCGTGATCTCGATCAGCGGGGCCACGCCCTCGGTCACGCGCACGGTGCCCTCATCGGGCAGCACGACGCCCGTGACCAGCTTCAACAGGGTCGACTTGCCCTGACCGTTGCGACCGACCACGCCGATCGCCTCGCCGCGCTGCACTGTGAACGACACGTTCCGCAGCGCCCAGAACTCGTTGGGTCGGATGCGCCGTCGCCGGGCGGCGAAAAGGTCCTTGAACGAGCGCCGGCCGCGTCGATTGCGGCGGAAACGGATGCCGACACCCTTCAGGGTGATCACCGGTGCCGACACTAGATCTCCTTCAGAACAGCGCGCTCGGTGCGCGTGAAGACAATCAGGCCGACGGCGAGGAAGAGGACCGACATCAGCGCGCTGATCAGCACGAGAGTCCAGTCGAGCTGCTCGGGGAAGAATGCGGCCCGGTACAGGCTGAACAGGCCGCTGAGCGGGTTGAAGCCGGCCCAGAACTGCAGTTCCGTGGGCAGGTCTGCCGTGCCGTAGATGATCGGGGATGCGTAGAAGAGGAACCGGAGGATAAGTTTCACGGCACGCTCGAGGTCACGAAAGAAGACTACGAGGGGAGCCACGATCAGCCCGATCCCCGCGGTCAAGATCGTCTGGATCAGGATGGCGAGGGGGAAGAGCGCCACCCCCGCGCTCAGTTCGGCGCCGGCGATTATCGCGAACAGCAAGAGCACCGGGATGGAGGCCACGAACTCGATGCCCTTGGACAAGACGAGCCGGTTCACCCAAATCGTACGGGGAATGCGGGTGGACCGGATCAGCTTCGCCTCGCGCAGGAACGCGCGGGTGCAGTCGGACACGGTGCCGTTGAACCACATCCACGGCAGCAGCGCCGACAGCAGGAAGACGATGTACGGCTCGTTGCCGACCGTGCGCTGGAAGACTTGGGTGAAGACGAACCAGTAGATCCCGGCCATGACCAGCGGGTCGAGAATCGACCAGAAATAGCCGAGCAGCGAGGTAGAGTAGCGCACCCGTAGGTCCCGCTGTGTGAGCAACCAGAGGGAATGACGGTACCTGGCGAAAGACGTGCGCTGCTCCGGGCGCACCTCCGCATAACTACTCACGCGCTCTATCGTAGGGGCGCGACGCGCGCCCTACGCGAACGGCACCGCTAAACGAAGAGGTTCGCCCGTTCGAGATCCTCGGCGAAGTCGACCTCGACCGCGTAGAAATCGGAGATGTCGAGAGGCTCGACCAGCAGGTTGTTCTTCTCGATCGCGAGCTCGATGCCGCGCTCGAAATAGTCCTGGTCGGCGACCTTCGTCAGATGGTGGAGCAGGACGGCCTTGTACGCGCTGGAAATGTAGTTGATGCCGACGGCCTCGCCCAGTCCGCCCTTGACGGTCTTGGAGAGTTCCTTGATGTAGCCCTCGGCGCTGGTCGTGTACTTGACCTCCTCATCGGACACCTTGGAGGTGTTGACGGTGACGAACGACTGGTCGCGAGCCACCATCGCGGCGGCGCGGTCGAGAATGGCCGGGTCGAAGACGACGTCACCGTTCATCCAGAGCACACCGCCGGTGGTGGACGCCTGGAGAGCGCGCATCAGGCTCTTCGAGGTGTTCGTCTGGTCATACTCTTCGTTGTAGACGAAGGATGCCTGCGGGAACGCTTCGATGATGTGCTCGAGCTTGTATCCGACGACGATGGTCACCTTGGCCTTCTTTCCGAAGGCGTGATCAATGTTGTCGAACTGCTGCTGCATGATCGTTCGACCATCGTTGAGCTCAGTGAGCGGCTTCGGAAGCGAACGACCGAGTCGGCTTCCCATGCCTGCTGCCAAAATGACTACCTGGGTGGTCACGATTGTCTCCTCAAAAAGAATTCGAGTGACCGAGACTCCCTCATATTAGGAACGAGTTTGCCTAGGGTTCACTTGTAAGTTCACGTATAGACACATCGTTATGCCGCTTTCAGAGTACCTTATGCCCTCTGTTGGGGGGAAGGGCAGGCTTCTTTCCGTGTTGAATTCGTGACCCGGGTGCGTGTGGCCGGGCAGCGACTGACTCTGTTTGCCAGTGGCCCCCGAAACCTGCGATGTCAGACGGTCCTTGGTAGGTTAGCGAGGTGACTTCAGCGCCCCCGACATCCGAGCCCGACGATCAGAGGGCAGGCTCTTCCGCGACAGATTCTGCTGAAACACAGGCCACGATGCCGGCTGTTGTGCGCGCGACGCCGGTGCCTAAGGCTCCCGTTCCAAAGCCGCCGCCGCGCACGACGGCTACCCCCCGTGTGGCCGCTGTTCGTCCGAGCGCTGCCCGCGCGACAGCGGCTGCGGAGTCGGATCCGGGTGCCCCCGGCGAGCCCGTTCCAAAGAATCCCGCGCCCAGGGCCGCTCCGAAAAAGCCCGTGACGAGAACGGCCCCGAGGAAGCCGGCTGCAGCCCCGGAGGCTGACCCCGCGGGCACCCTGCCGAGGAACGGGGCCCCGAAGGGCGGCACTGCTCGCCCGCCCGCGGCCCGCACGACAGCCACCACAACATCCGCCCGCACCACATCCGCCCGGGCCACGGCGGCACGCACGGCGGCGGCCAAGTCTGAATCCGTCGAGAAGACCGGTGCGGCCCGGTCCAGCGCGGCGAAGGCCAGCGCAGCGCGGGCTGCAGCGACTCGGGCGGCGACTCTGGCGGCTGCGGCTGCGGCTGCTGCGAACGTGTCCGAACCAGACCCGGTGCTTGTCGACCCGGTGCTTGTCGACCCGGTGCTTGTCGACCCGGTGCTTGTCGAATCTGAGCGTGTCGACCCGGTGCTTGTCGAACCTGAGCGTGTCGAACCGGAGCGTCCGGAGACTGAGCATGCCGAATCCAAGGCTGCGGAACCCGAGTCTGAGCAAACTGAGGCTGAGCAATCTGAGGCTGAGCAATCTGAGGCTGAGCAATCTGAGGCTGACGAAATTGCGTCTGACCCTGCCACGCAGGTTCCGCCGGAGCACTTCCCGGCGGCGGTCGAGTCTGCCGAGCCGGCCATGGCGGAGACATCCGTTGCGGAATCTTCCGAGGAAGAGACGTCCGTGCTGGAGCTCGGCGCAGCCGCATCGGGTCAGCTGTCGGCAGCCGCCGAAACGGAACTGCTACCTCCCGCCGTGTCTGCCGCCACGAAGCGGCCCGGTTTCAAGCGCGTCCCGCGCAAGCGCGCCCCGGTGATCGCGCCGGCCGCGATCGATCCCGACTCTCCGGTGGTGCTCTCGGTCACCGGTCTGCAGAAGAGCTTCGGGCAGACCGTGGCGGTGTCGGGCATCGACCTCGAGGTGCGCGCCGGGTCGTTTTTCGGGATCGTCGGGCCCAACGGCGCCGGTAAGACGACGACGCTCTCCATGGTCACCGGGCTTCTTCGGCCGGATGCGGGCAGCGTCACGGTGAACGGCATCGATGTCTGGGGGAGCCCGATCGCCGCCAAGCGCATCATCGGCGTGCTTCCTGATCGCCTGCGCCTGTTCGACCGCCTGACCGGTGCCCAGCTGCTCTACTACTCGGGTGTGCTCCGAGGCCTCGACGACGTCACCGTGCGGCAACGCGCAGCCGACCTGGCGACCGCCTTCGGCCTCGAAGACGCACTCAACCGCCTCGTTGCCGACTACTCGGCCGGCATGACGAAGAAGATCGCACTCGCCTGCGCGATGATCCATTCGCCGCGACTGCTTGTGCTCGACGAGCCGTTCGAGTCGGTCGACCCGGTCTCCGCCGTCAATGTCACCGAGATCCTGCAGAAATACGTCGCCAGCGGCGGAACGGTCGTGCTGTCGAGCCACGGCATGGACCTGATCCAGCGTGTCTGCGACCATGTCGCCATCATCGTGCAGGGCGCGGTGCTGGCATCCGGCACCATCGATGAGGTCCGTGGTGAGAAGACGCTCGAGGAACGGTTCATCGAGCTGGCCGGCGGACGCAAGGTGGCGGAGGGCATGGAGTGGTTGCACAGTTTCTCGGACTGAAGGTCCGCCTGCTCGCCAATCTGTTCCGGCGCAGTCCCTGGCAGGTCGTCGGTATCGTGATCGGCCTGCTCTACGGCCTCGCGCTGGCCGTCGGCCTCTTCGTGGTGCTCGTGGGGCTCCGCTTCACGGGCGATCCAGTGGCCCTTCGCGACGGCCTGATCGTCGCAGGGTCGCTCGTCGTGGTCGGCTTCCTGCTGTTCCCGCTCGTCTTCGGGATCGATGACACCATGGACCCGCGCAAATTCGCGACCATGGGCATCCCGACCCGGCGGCTGTCGCTCGGCCTCGCGCTGTCCTCGCTGGTGGGGGTGCCTGCGTTCGTGCTCGGGGTCGTGCTGCTCGGCACAGTCGTGACCTGGTCCCGGGGCGTCTTCGAAACGTTGCTCGCCCTCGTCTCCGCAGCCCTGCTGCTGGCCACCTGCATGCTCGCCTCACGGGTGAGCACATCGCTGGCGGCGTTCCTGCTGGCGACGCGTCGTTCCCGGGAGTTCACCGGAATCGTCGGGGTGCTGCTTCTGGTCATGACCGCCCCCATCGTGCTTCTAGCGCTCAACTTCGACTGGGGTCGCTACGGCCTCGACCTGATCGGCGGGTTGGCGGGCATCCTCGGCTGGACGCCCCTCGGCGCGGCCTGGGCCGTACCAGGGGACGCCTCAACCGGGCTCTGGGGTGCGGCAGTGCTCAAGCTGCTGATGGCCGGGACGACGACGTACCTGCTGTGGCTCGCCTGGCAGGGTCTGGTGGCCCGGATGCTCGTCACGCCCGACCGTGAGGCTCCGGCCCGCCACTACGGCGGGCTCGGGTGGTTCGACAGCATGCCACACACCCCGATGGGTGCGATTGCAGCCCGCAGCCTCACGTACTGGCGCCGCGACTCCCGCTACTGGATGTCCGTGATCATCATCCCGGTCATCCCCCTGATCGTCATTCTGCCGCTGTCCTTCGCGGGGGTGCCGATCTCCTACCTCGCGCTGCTGCCGGTGCCGTTGATGAGCGTTTTCCTGGGCTGGACCCTGCACAACGACGTCGCCCTGGACCACACCGCGGTTTGGCTGCATGTGGCCTCCGGCACCCGCGGATTCGAGGATCGGATGGGTCGCCTGGTTCCCGCCCTCTTCGTGGGGATCCCGATGATCGCGGCGGGATCGGCGCTCAGCGTGTCGGTCTACGGGGACTGGGCGGTCATGCCGTCCATCCTCGGGGTGAGCACCAGCATCCTGCTGACCGGGCTGGGACTCTCCAGCTATTCGTCGGCACGCTTCCCCTACCCTGCGACCAAGCCGGGAGACAGCCCGTTCGTCCAGCCACAGGCGTCGGACACCGCGGCCGCGCTGATCCAGTCGTTCACCTTCGCCGGGTCGATCCTGTTGTCACTTCCGGCGCTCGCCTGTGCTCTCCTGGGCGTGTTCGTCGACCCGGTCTGGAACATCCCGGCGCTCGTTCTCGGCGTCGGCATCGGTCTGATCACGCTCGTGGGCGGGGTCTGGCAGGGTTCGCTTGCGTTCGAGCGGCGCGGGCCGGAGATGATCTCCTCGGCCATCCGGGCCTAGTCGATTGCTCCCACGCCCTCGCGGCATCCGTTGCTTCAGTGTGTCCGTTCCGGTCGAGAGTGCCCGCTCCGCCAAGCACTCTCGACCGGAACGGGCACTGTCGCCGGCCGTGATGGCGGCGGGACCAGACTCGGCATCTGCACTAGGCGGGCCTGCCCATGCGTCCGCGGGTTGTTTAGACTGGACGCATGACTGATCACTTTCGCGCGAGCATCGCAGAACCCGGAAACCCCGGAACCGGTGGCGGCACCTCGACGCTCGACCGAGAGCTCGAGGAACTCCTCAACCAGGAACAGATCGAGCCGGGCGACCACGAGCGTTTCTCGCACTACGTTCCCAAGGACAAGATCCTCGAGTCGGCAATCTCCGGCAAGCCGGTGCGCGCCCTCTGCGGCAAGAAATGGCTGCCCGGACGTGACCCGGAGAAGTTTCCGGTCTGCCCGACCTGTAAGGCCATCTACGAAAAGATGAAGGCCTGACCGACCCGTTGACGACTGCCGGTGTGACCTGCCGGTTGATGACTGCCGGTTGATATCTACCGGTACAGGGTCGGGATGACGGGGTCGCCGCGCCCGAGGCGGAAGGCCTCGATCGGTAGTTCCTGCATAACGGATGCGTGGTGCGCGCGGGCACGTGTCGTGCCGGCCGGTCCGAGATGGCGTTCGTCGATCACGCCGTCGGTGATCAGGGGCACCAGCAGAGCGCGGTCCCGACCCGAGGTGGCGGCGGACGGGATGTCAGCGGCCGGATCACCGTCGATCAGGATGACCTCGGCGCGGGCGATCCCCGCGGCGTCAAGCCGTCGCACGGCCCTCTTGCGGCCGCCGACCGACGCCTTCGCGGGCGACGTCTTGGCGACATTCACCCAGTCTCCGGCGCTGTCGCGGTGCGCGACGAGTTTGTAGACCATCCCCGCGGCGGGTGACCCCGATCCGGTCACGACCGAGGTGCCAACGCCGAAGGCGTCCACGGGCGACGCGGACAGTGCGGCGATGGAGAACTCGTCGAGGTCGCTGGTGACCGTGATGTGCGTGTTGACCGCACCAAGGGAGTCGAGCTGGGCGCGGGCTTCCGCGACCATGGTGGGCAGGTCTCCGGAGTCGACCCGGATCGACCCGAGGGCCGGGCCGGCCACCTTGACGGCCAGGTCGATGCCCTTCACGACGTCGAAGGTGTCGACGAGCAGAGTGGTCGCCGGACCGAAGGCGGCGACCTGAGCGCGGAAGGCGTCTTCCTCACTGTCGTGCAGGAGGGTGAAGGAGTGGGCGGCCGTGCCCATCGTCGGAACACCCCAGCTGCGGCCGGCCTCGAGGTTGCTGGTCGAGGCGAAACCGGCAATGTAGGCGGCCCGGGCCGCGGCGACGCCGGAGTACTCGCCCGTGCGGCGCGAACCCATTTCGGCGAGCGGGCGGCCCAGGCTGACCGACACCATCCGTGCGGCCGCGCTGGCGACGGAGCTATCGTAATTGAGCACGCTCAGGATGAGGGTCTCGAGGATTACGCACTCGGCGAAGGTGCCGTCCACCGTGATCAGGGGAGAGCCCGGGAAGTAAGCCTCGCCCTCCTGGTAGCCCCAGATGGTGCCGCGGAACGCGTAGTCGGCGAGCCAGTTGAGGGTGGGCTCGCGCACGACCCTGTTGTCCCGGAGCCAGGTGAGTTCGGCATCCGTGAACCGGAAGGCCCTGATGAGATCGAGCAGGCGTCCGGTACCGGCCACGATGCCGTAGCGGCGGCCGGAGGGGAGGCGCCGGGCGAACGCCTCGAACTGGCACTCCCGACCGGCGGTTCCGCTTTGGATGGCGGCATCCACCATGGTCAGTTCGTACCGGTCGGTGCGGAATGCTGAGGATTCGGTCACCCGGAGAGCTTACCCGCCCCGACCGGTACGCGTTCTTGCCGGGGGAGAGGGCCTACAGCGCCCCGAAGGCGACGATGCAGTTCTGGCCGCCGAAGCCGAACGCGTTCGCCAGGGCGAACTTCACCGGCTTCTCCCGGGCGACCCGCGGCACGTAGTCGAGCGTGCAGTCAGGATCGGGGGTCGTGTAGTTGATCGTGGGCGGGATGATGCCGGTGCGGACCGACAGGGCGCAGAGCAGGCCGGAGAGGGCACCCGCGGCGCCGATCATGTGGCCCGTCATCGACTTGGGGGCGGTGACCGCGATGGAGTCGGCAGCGTTCCCGAGTGCCTGTCGGATGGCCGACGTCTCGGCGCGGTCGTTGGCCTGGGTGGACGTGCCGTGGGCGCAGATCATGTCGATGTCGCTCGGGTTGAGCTTCGACTTGATCAGGGCACGGGTCATGGCCAGGCTGGCGAACTTGCCGGTGGGTTCGGGCGCGACGATGCTGTGGCCGTCGCTGGTGAGGGCTCCCCCCAGCACCTCCGCATAGATCTGTGCGTCGCGGGCGCGGGCGTGGGAGAGGAGTTCCATCACAAAGACGACCGCGCCTTCGCCGAAGACGAGACCGTTGCGGTCGGCGTCGAAGGGGCGGCTGGCCTCGGCGGGGGAATCATTGTTCTTGGACGCCGCGTGCATGGCGTTCAGGCCAGCGAACATGACGGGAGTGATCGCCGCCTCGACACCGCCGGCGATGACGACGTCCGCGTCTCCCATGACGAGCATGGTGCGTGCCTCGAGGAGCGCGTAGGCACCGCTGGCGCAGGCCAGGGCGCTCGCGTTGACCGGTCCGTGGATGCCGAGGTCGATCGCGACCTCGCAGGCGGCCATGTTCAGCAGGGCCGAGGGCACGAAGCGCGGCGGGATGCGCCGGGAGTCGCCGGCGTTGACGAGCTCGGTGGCCTCCTGGATCTCCGCGAAACCGCTGACGGCACTGTTGACGACGACCGCAGTGTCGATGCCTTCCATTGAGGCACCGAAACCGGCATCCGCCACCGCCTCGCGGGCCGCGGCGATTGCGAGCTGCGAAGCGCGTGAGGCGCGCTTGACCTGCTTCACCGTCATGTGATCGCCCGGAACAAAGTTCTTCACCTCACCTGCGAACTGTGTCGGTAGGCCGGATGGATCGAACTGGGTGATCCGGGCCACGCCGCTGCGCCCGCCGATGAGGCCAGACCAGGTGTCGCGCCAATTGTTGCCCAGAGGGGTCAGTGCGCCCAGCCCGGTGATTACGACTCGATCATTCACGGTGATCATCTCCTCAAACGACGAATGTGACGAAAATTCTGGTGCGGCATCCGTCGGTTGGCGGGGGCCATATTCCGAGTGTAGTTACGGCCATATTCCCCGATCGGAACGTGATCGAACCGCTTCGGCGAGACTGGGAATGTGCCGTCAATCTCCCAGAAAAAGGGGCAACACTCGGCCGCGTCGGACCGGACGTCCGGCGCACACGGGTGAGGGACAGGGATTCCGACTAAGCTCGATTGTCGTGACGGATGCACCGATTGGAATCTTCGATTCCGGAGTGGGCGGCCTGACTGTCGCCCGGGCGATCAAGGATCAGCTGCCCAATGAATCGATCCTCTATATCGGAGACACCGCGCATTCCCCGTATGGCCCGAAGAAGATCGCGGATGTGCGCGGCTTCGCCCTTGACGTTCTCGACGACCTGGTCGCCCAAGGCGTGAAAATGCTGGTCATAGCCTGCAACACGGCTTCGGCCGCGATGCTCCGCGATGCCCGAGAGCGCTACAGCGTTCCCGTCGTCGAGGTCATCCAGCCGGCGGTGCGCCGCGCCGTGCGCACCACTCGGAACAACCGCGTCGGCGTGATCGGCACCCTCGGAACGGTCAAGTCGCGCGCCTACGACGACGCGTTCGCCGCGGCCACGGACATCACGCTCCTGACCCAGGCCTGCCCGCGGTTTGTCGAATTCGTCGAGGCGGGAATCACGACGGGCGACGAACTCCTCTCGGTGGCCGAGGGCTACCTCGCTCCTCTGCGGGCCGCGGATGTCGACACTCTCGTTCTCGGCTGCACGCACTACCCGTTCCTGCGCGGGGCCATCTCCTACGTGATGGGGGACACCGTGACCCTCGTCTCCAGCGACACCGAGACGGCCAACGACGTGTACCGGCTGCTCGTGAGCCAGAGCCTGGAACGTACCGTGCAGGCGCCACCCAGCTACCGGTACGAGGCCACCGGCGACAGTGCCGAGGCTTTCCTGCATCTGGCCCACCGATTGATCGGGCCGGAAATCGGCCGTGTCGACCTGGTCGAGACCGGGGCCTTCAATTTGAGCGAGCTTGCCGAGTTCGCCGCATCGCATCCCAACCTCAAGGAGACCCCGTGACCGACACCGTGCGCGTAGACGGACGAACGAACGACCAGCTGCGTCCCGTCACGATCGAGCGCGGGTGGAGCGACCAGGCCGAGGGATCTGCCCTGATCTCGTTCGGGCGCACCAAGGTGCTCTGCACGGCCTCGTTCACCAACGGGGTGCCGCGTTGGATGGCCGGCAAGGGCAAGGGCTGGGTCACCGCCGAGTACTCCATGCTGCCGCGCTCCACCGACTCCCGGATGGACCGCGAATCGGTCAAGGGCCGCATCGGCGGCCGCACGCACGAGATCAGCCGACTGGTGGGACGCAGCCTGCGCGCCGTGGTCGATATGAAGGCCCTGGGTGAGAACACCATTGTGCTGGACTGCGACGTGCTACAGGCCGATGGCGGCACCCGCACCGCGGCGATCACTGGCGCCTACGTGGCCCTCGCCGACGCCCTCGAGTGGGGCCGGGAGAAGAAGTTCCTCAGTCAGAAGGCGCAGCCCCTGACCGACAGCGTCGCAGCGATCTCGGTGGGCATCGTGGGCGGCAAGCCCATGCTCGACCTGGCCTACACGGAGGACTCGCGCGCCGAGACCGACATGAACGTGGTCGTCACCGGCCGTGGCCTCTTCGTGGAGGTGCAGGGTACGGCCGAGGCCGCGCCCTTCGACCGCACGGAACTGAACTCGCTGCTCGACCTGGCGCTGGCCGGGACGATCTCCCTGACCGAGTTCCAGAAGAGCGCGCTGGGGCGTTAGAGCCATGCAGGTCGTTCTCGCCACCCACAACCCGCATAAGGTCGAGGAGCTGCGGCGCATCCTCGCACCGAGGCTCCCCGGCCTCGAGGTGCTGGCCTACGACGGACCCGAGCCGGTCGAAGACGGCGTCACCTTCGCCGAGAACGCTCTGATCAAGGCGCGAGCCGCCGCGGCGCACACCGGTCTGCCGGCCATCGCCGACGACTCCGGCATCTGCGTGGACGTGCTCGGCGGCTCGCCCGGTATCTTCTCGGCCCGGTGGGCCGGGCCCGCTCGGGACTCCGATCGGAACCTGCAGCTGCTGCTCTGGCAGCTGGGCGATGTCGCAGCCGAGCACCGCGGGGGACACTTCGCCTGCGTCGCCGCTTTGGCCATGCCCGACGGCACGGAATGGCACGTGACCGGAGAATGGCCCGGGCAGATCCTGACCCAGCCCAGCGGTGCCGGCGGCTTCGGCTACGACCCGATCTTCCTGCCCGACGGCTACGCGATCTCGGCCGCCGAGCTGACCGCCAACGTGAAGAACGAGCACAGCCACCGGGCGAGGGCGTTCGGCAAACTGATTCCGGTGCTGGAGACGCTGCTGGAAGCCTGAACGGCGCATCCGCCCGCCCTGCTGAGAACGGCACTCATTCCCAACTGGCGGCTGAACTGGCGGCCGGGTGCCGACGGCCATAGCGTGGAGGCATGGGTCACGATCACGCGCACACCTCGCACACGAACCGTGTGCGCCTGTCGGTCGCGATCGGGATCGTCTCCACGGTGCTCGTCGTGGAGGTCGTCGGCGCCTGGCTGACCGGCTCCCTGGCTCTGTTGGCGGACGCCGGGCACATGTTCTCCGACCTCGCAGGCCTGATCATCGCTCTGACGGCCACCGTGGTGGCGGCCCGGCCGGCCACCGACCGGCAGACTTTCGGCTACCAGCGGGCCGAGGTGTTCGGCGCCCTGCTGAACGGGCTCATCCTGGTGGGGGTGGCCATCGCCGTCGTGATCGGCGCCGTCGGCCGGCTGGTCGACGCCGGCGGCAGCGAGGTGCGGGCGGCCCCCATGCTGGCCGTGGCCGTGCTCGGCCTCCTCGCCAACATCACGGCTCTGCTCCTGCTGCGCCCGGCTGCCGGGTCGTCGATCAATATGCGCGGCGCCTACCTCGAGGTGCTCGGCGACACGCTGGGCTCAGTGGCGGTCATCGTGGCGGCCGGGGTCATCCTTCTGACGGGCTTCGTGCAGGCGGATGCGATCGCTTCGCTGGTCATCGCCGGTATGATCGCACCTCGGGCCTACGTGTTGCTGCGCGACGTGGTGCGGGTGCTGAGTGAATCGGTGCCGGCCGACACCGACGTCGCGGAGATCCGGCGGCACCTGCTCGAGACGAGGGGCGTGGTGGCGGTGCACGATGTGCACGTCTGGATGATCACCTCCGGCGCCCACGTCTTCAGCGCCCATGTCGTGGTCGAACCGGCGGTGCTGAGCTCGGGCGGCTCCGGCGCACTGCTCGATGATCTCTCCGCCTGCCTGGCAGACCACTTCGACGTGGACCACTCCACGTTCCAGCTGGAGCCGGCCGAGCATGCCGCGCACGAGGAGAACCGGCACCGGTAGCGGCCCGGGGGTTGATCGGCTCCGGTGTTGAAGAGTTCAGTGTTGAAGAGCCCGGTGTTGAAGAGTTCAGAGGTCGTGCTTGTGGTCGTCGCGCTTGTGCTCGGGGATGTCCTCGAAGGTGTCGGCGTCGAGGGCAAGGCTTCCGGTTTGGACGGTCAGCCCGGCGCGCGTGTCCCGGCGGGCCTTGGACGCGGTCTGCAGATAGTGGAAGACGGTGGGGATCAAGGTGACGACGACCGCGCCGATCAGGATGAGGTCGATGTAGTTCTGCACGAAATCCGCGACGGGCGGTATGTAGCCGAGGAAGAAACCGAAGTAAGTGAGGCCGGTGCCCCAGAGAAGAGCCCCGATCAGGTTGTAGAGCGAGTATTTGCGGTAATCCATGTGGCCGACGCCGGCCGCCACCGGGGCGAAGGTGCGCACGATCGGAACGAAGCGGGCCACGATGACGGCCACGCCACCGAAACGAACGAAGAACGCGTTCGTGCGCTCGACGTTTTTGATGCTGAACAGGCCGGATTCTTTGCGCTCGAACACTCTCGGGCCGAATTTGTGACCGATCAGGTAGCCGACCTCACCGCCGAGGAAGGCCGAGAAGCCGATGGCGAGGGCCACCCACCAGATGTCGATCTGGATGACTCCGGCGAAGGTCAGCAGGCCGGTGATGACCAGCAGGGTGTCCCCGGGAAGGAGGAACCCCACCAGTAGGCCGGTCTCGGCGAAGACGATCGCGCAGACGCCCAAGAGGGCCCAGGGGCCGAAACCGTCGATTAGCATTTCCGGGTCGAGCCAGGGGATGACTGCCATGGGAAGCAGTGCGGTGTCAATCACTAAGAATCTCCTGTGGGCGTCGGTCAGATCGGCCGGGCGGCGGGATCACTGTGCTCTGTTACAGGCTAACGCGGTTTTCCGACAGTGCGCCGTGGGCCTGCCGTGGCCCTTCCGCCCTTCCTGCCTTCTGGGTCTAGGAGGTGGACGGGTCGTCGATGAGCGCGCTGCGGGCATCCAGCCGATTCTGGGCGCGATCGGCGAGTAAAGTGCGCACGCCGAAGATGATCGAGGCAGTGATGAAGACGCCGGCGATGACGTAGGCCGCGTTTTTCACACCGGGGATTGCGGCGGCGTAGTACCCGGTCAGGGTGAGGCCAACGCCCCAGGCCAGGGCGCCGACCAGATTGCTGGTCAGGAACTTGTAGTAGTTCATGCGGCCGACGCCCGCGACCACCGGCACGAAGACCCGGCCCCACGGCATGAACCGGGCGACGACCACCGACCACCAGCCGTATTTACGGTAGAAGGCCTCCGTCTTGGTGATGGCCGTGCGGGTGCGGCGGCCGCCGTGGCGGTCCAGGTAGGAGCGGCCGTAGTGGCGGCCGAGCAGGAATCCGACCTGGTCGCCGAGGAACGCGGCGATGCCGGTGCCGACGGCCAGGACGGCGATGCTCAGGCTCGGCGTGGAGGCGGCCACCAGGCCCGAGCCGAAGAGCAGGGAGTCGCCGGTGATGAACGGGATGAAGACCCCGAGGAACACCGCCGTTCCGGCGAAGACGAGGGCCCAGATGAGCAGGTAGAAAAGCACGACGCCGGTACTCGCCAGCAGTTCGTTCAATTGGCCGTCCAGGGCCGACAGGTGACTCATGTGCGGGAGAGGGGACTTGAACCCCCACGCTCGAAAGCACAGGAACCTAAATCCTGCGTGTCTGCCAATTTCACCACTCCCGCGAGGTGCACTCCCAGTGTACTTCGCGGGAGTGGCCCGCCCGTGAACGTGCCGGTCAGCGGGTGGACGCGGCACCGAGCAGAGACTCCGTGAACGCAGACGTCCCTGCTCGGAGCGCGGCGACCACGGCCGCGACCGCCGGCTGGTGCAGGGATTCCTGACGGAGGACCATCCAGTACGGAAGCAGTTCCTGGAACTGCTCCGGCAACAGGCGCACCAGGTCGGGCTGCTGATCGCCCATGAAACTGGGCAGGAAGCCGATTCCCGCTCCGGCCCGGGTGGCCGGAACGTGCACGAACATGTTGGTGGAACTGAGCGAGGCCCGCATGGATGGGACGAGTCGCCTGGCCGCATCCAAATCGTCGACCAGCAGCATCGCGTCGACGAAATAGACCAGCGGGCTGCTGACCCGGGCCGTGCTGCCGCGCATGTACGACACCGGTTTCGGGCGCGTCATCAATGTCACCTCGGTGCACGGCATCCGTGCATCGCCGTTCAAGAGCGCGTATGTGGCCGCCAGGCACGGCCTTGAGGGACTGTCGAAGGTCACCGCCCTCGAGGGTGGTGAGCACGGGGTGACCAGTAACTGCGTCAGCCCCGGGTATGTGCGCACGCCGCTGGTGGTGGAGAAGCAGATCGCCGACCAGGCGGCGGTGTACGGCATCCCGGATTCGGAGGTGCTCAGCAAGATAATGCTGACCGAGAGCGCCATCAAGCGCCTGGTCGAACCCGACGAGGTCGGGTCGCTCGTGGCGTGGCTGGACGGGGCGGAAGCCGCCATGGTCACGGGCGCCAGCTACACCATGGACGGCGGCTGGTCGGCCCGCTGAGGCCGACGCCGCGCTGTTCCGTGGCTAACTCAGGAGATTCTCCGTGCGCGCGGTCTACTGCCGCACTGGTCCGGGCAGCAGCCGCATGGCCGACTGGAATCTCCTGAGTTGGCCACATTCGTGCGTCGGTTGAGGGACATCCGTTCTCAGGTCTCGGCGGTACCGGCGACGGGCAGGCGCGGAAACGTCGGCCAGCAGGCAGGCTGTGGATAAGTCGGGCGTGGGCCTCGGAAGATGGGCGATCATGCAGGAATGAGCGAAGCCGTGCGCATCATCACCGAGCAGGTCCGAACCCGGGTACGGCGCGACGGCGTGGACCTGGCGTCGAACACCGGGCTCACCGAGCGGTACGTGCGCGACGAGGTGCAGCGCTACGCCGAGCGGGCGCTCGGCAACTCCCTGCCGCTGATCGCCGACGAACGGCAGGCAGCGCGCGAGGTCGTGGCCTCGCTGACCGGGTTCGGGGCGCTGCAGCCGTTCCTCGACGATCCCGGCATCGAGGAGATCTGGATCAACGCGCCGAGCCGGGTGTTCGTGGCCCGCGACGGGGTTCCCGAGCTGACCACGATGGTGCTCACCGAGCGGGAGGTGCGCGACCTGGTCGAACGGATGCTGCAGGCGTCCGGCCGCCGCGTCGACCTCTCCTCCCCGTTCGTCGATGCCTCACTCCCCGACGGCTCCCGGCTTCACGTCGTGATCCCCGACATCACGCGCGAGCATTGGGCCGTTAATATTCGCAAGTTCACCCGGCGCATCCGTGACCTGAACCAGTTGGTCGGGCTCGGGTCGCTCACCCAGCAGTCGTCCGAGTTTCTGCGGATGTGTGTGCTGGCCGGGCAGAACATCCTTGTCTCCGGGGCCACCCAGACCGGCAAGACCACCATGCTCAACGCCCTGCTCTCGGCCACACGCAAGAACGAGCGCATCGTGACGGTGGAGGAGACCTTCGAGCTCGACCTGGCGGCGCGGGACGTCGTGGCCATGCAATGCCGCCAGCCCAGCCTCGAGGGAACCGGGGAGATCACCCTGCGCCGTCTGATCAAGGAATCGCTGCGGATGCGCCCGGACCGCCTGATCGTCGGCGAGGTGCGCGAGGCCGAGAGCCTCGACCTGCTCATCGCCCTGAACAGCGGGCTGCCCGGAATGTGCTCGATCCACGCCAACAGTGCGCGGGATGCGCTCGGCAAGCTGTCGACCCTGCCGCTGCTGGCGGGCCGCAACATCGACTCCTCGTTCGTTCTGCCGACCGTGGCGGGCTGCATCGACATCGTCGTGCACTGCGAGATCGACCGGCACGGGCGGCGCCGGGTGACGGAGATCCTCGCGCCGAGCGGGCAGCTGTCGGGGGCGATGATCGAGGCGAGCCCGATCTTCCTCGCGCAGCGGGGCCTGCTCGAGCCGACCGGGGGCTACCCGACGAAGCTCGCCAAGTTCCACGCGGCGGGGCTCGATCCGGCCATCGTGCTGCGGGCCGGGGCCGCATGACTCTCGCACTCGGAGGACTGCTCGGTGCCGGGCTGCTCCTGCTCGCCGCTCCGTTCCTCTGGCCGCGCACCAGAGGCAGGACCCGGTCCCGCACAACGGGAAGACTGCGGGCGCACCTCGCCCAGGCCGGGCTCGGCAACCTTCCCCTGCCGGCCTTCGTTGCCCTCTCCCTGGTGCTGGGGCTGGCCGTGTCGGCGCTGACCCAGGCCCTCCTGGGCATCGCGGCCCTGTCGATCGGCACCGCGCTCGGTGGGCTGGCCCTGCCGACCCTGATGGTCACCTGGCGAGTGCGCGCCCGGCGGAGGGCGAACCGCGCCGTGTGGCCCGACGTCGTCGATCACCTTGTGTCGGCGGTGCGGTCGGGGCTCGCGCTGCCCGACAGCGTGGGCAGCCTGGCCGGCGCCGGCCCGCTGTCGACCCGGCCCGCCTTCGCCGAATTCGCCCGGGAGTACCAGGCGACCGGCAACTTCGGTTCCGCCGTCGACGGGCTCAAGGTGTCCCTCGCCGACCCGGTGGCCGACCGCATCCTGGAGACGCTTCGGATGGCCCGGGAAGTCGGTGGCAGCGACCTCACTGTCGTGCTGCGCAGCCTCTCCGCCTGGCTTCGCCAGGACGCCGCCATCCGCTCCGAGGTCGAGGCCCGCCAGTCCTGGATCGTCAACGCGGCGCGGCTGGGCGTGGCCGCACCATGGATCGTGCTGCTGCTCCTGGCCTCCCGGCCGGAAGCGGCGGTCGCCTACAACACCTCCGCCGGCGTGGTCGTGATCGTCGGCGGACTCGGGGTATCTGTGGTCGCCTACCGCCTGATGGTGGCGCTGGGGCGGCTGCCCGAGGAACGCCGGTGGTTCAAGTGAGCACCGCGCAGGCCTGGGCGCTGGTCTGCGGCACCGCGCTGGGCCTGGGGCTCTGGTCGCTCGCCAGCCTGGTGCCCCGGCTGAGCCGCCCGCGCCTCGCGCAGCGGCTGGCGCCGTACATCCTCGACGTATCGGCGGAGGCGCGGCTGTTCGTGGGGCGCACGACGGTGCATCCTCTGCCGGTGCTCGGCACCCTGTTCGCGCCCCTGTTCGGGGCCCTCCAACGCGCATTCGGCGCCGTTCTCGGCGGCACGGAGACGATCGAGCGGCGACTGCGACAGTCGGGGTCGGTCCGCAGCACCGACGAGTTCCGGTCGGAGCAAGTGGTTTGGGCGCTCGTGGGCCTGGCCGCCGGAGCCGGGGCGGTCGTGGCGCTGCCCGCGTTCCGGTCGCTGCCGCTGTTCGTGCAGCTCTGCCTGCCGGTGGTCACCGCGGCGGGTGGCGCGTTGGTCCGCGATTGGATGCTCAGCCGCACCGCTACGGCTCGGCTGGCGCGCATGCAGAGCGAATTTCCGACCGTGCTCGAGTTCATGACGCTGTCCTTGTCGGCGGGGGAGGGAATCCTGGACGGGCTCGCCCGGGTCTCGCGCACGAGCACGGGCGAGCTGTCGCGGGAGCTGGCGGGTGTGGTGGCGGATGTGCGCACGGGGGTGCCGCTCGCCGTAGCCCTGCAGTCGCTGTCACGCCGGATGGCTCTGCCCGCGGTGACCCGTCTGGTCGACCAGGTCACGGGTGCGCTCGACCGCGGCACCCCGCTCGCGGAGGTGCTGCGCGCCCAGGCGCAGGACGCTCGCGACGAGGCGAAGCGGGGGCTGATCGAGGTTGCAGGCAAGAAAGAGGTGGCCATGCTGGTGCCGCTCGTGTTCTTGATCCTGCCGATGACTATTTTGTTCGCGATCTTTCCCGGTCTGTTCATCCTGCAGAGCGGGTTCTGAACCACTGCCCTTTGCACCCATCGAGAGAACCACTGTCCCCACAAGAGAAAGTGAGCCCATCATGAAGACACTGCAGAGACGGTTGCGCGACCGGTGGGGCAATGCCGGGGGTGACGAACGCGGCGATGTGCCCGGTTGGGTGCTGATCACCTTGATGACGGCCGGGTTGGTCATGATCATCTGGGGTCTGGCCGGGCCTGCCCTGAGCGGCGTGTTCCAGCAGGCGATCGACCGGGTCAGCGGAATGTGACCGGCTGTGACGCGCACGCGGGGGAGCAAGGCCCGATTGCTCGGTGCTGAAGACGGTTCGGCGGCCGCCGAATTCGTGATGGTTGGGGCGCTGCTGACCGTGCTGACGCTCGGGGTCATGCAGCTGGGGCTGGCGCTGCTCGTGCGCAACACCGTTCTCGACGCCGCCGCCGAGGGCGCACGGTACGCCGCGCTCGCCGACAGTGGGCTGGGCGAGGGGGCGGCCCGCACCCGTGAGCTGATCACGATGTCGATCGGCTCGGCGTATGCGACCGATGTGGAGGCCAGCTATGCGGATTACGGCGGATTCCCGAGCGTGCAGGTGCGCGTCGTGGCGCCGCTGCCATTGCTGGCCCTGTTCGGCGTCGATCGCGGGCTGGAGGTGGTGGGGCATGCGGCCGCCGAGAACCTGCGGTAATCGCAACCAGCGTGGTCGTTGGCGTATGCGCGCGGTGCACAGCGAGCGGGGCTCGGCTTCTTTGGAGTTCATCACGGCCGGGCTGATCCTGCTGGTGCCGCTCGTCTACCTGGTGCTGACGATGGCGGCGCTGCAGGGCGGCGCCCTGGCCGTGGAGGGAGCGGCGCGCCAGGCTGCCCGCGTCTACGTACAGGCGCCCGATGAGGCCGCGGCGAAGGCCCGGGCCGATCGGGCCGTGCAATTCGGGCTCACGGACTATGGCATCGACCCGGCGGGCGCCCAGGTGGAGGTGGCCTGCGAGGACGGCGTGAACGGATGCCTGACCAGGCAGAGCACGGTCACGGTGACCGTGCGCATCCGGGTGGCCTTGCCGCTCCTGCCTGACCTACTCGCGTTGCGCGACTCGGCCAGCGTGCCTCTGCAGGCGCAGGCCACGCAGACGGTGTCGCGATTTTGGCGGGCCGGATGAACGGCGGTGGCGCGGGCTCGGCGGTCACGGGTGCGCTTGCTGGATCACGTGTGGCACGTTTACAGGGGCGGCTGCCGTTTCGGCCCGGCGACGAGGAGGGCTCGACGCTGATCCTGACGATCTTCTATGGTTTCCTGTCCCTGCTGTTGATCCTCGTCGTCGTGGCTGCGACCTCTCTCTACCTGGAGCGGAAACGTCTGCTGACCCTCGCGGACGGCGCAGCGCTCGCCGGGGCCGAAGCGTTCGACCTGGGCGCGATGGCCGTCACGGCCGACGGCTCGGGCGCGGGACTGCGACCTTCCCTGTCGTCTGTCGGCGTGCGGGCGGCCGCGGAGGAGTATCTCGCAGCCGCCCCGCACGGCCGGATGGAGGAAGTGACGGTGAACGGGGCGGCATCCGTTGACGGGGTCAGCGCCACGGTGTCGCTGAGCGCCTACTGGCGTCCGCCGGTGCTGGCCGTACTGCTGCCTTCCGGGGTGCCGCTGGAGGTCACGGCGGTGGCGCGGTCGGTGTTCCGCTAGCGTTGGCGAGACGCGCCTGCCCAGGCGCCGGGGGAGGAGAATCGTGACGGCCAAGCGCGACCGCCTCACCGGTGCCGGCGCTCAGGTCGTCACCGAGGTGAGCATCAACTTCGGCTCGTCATTGGCCGGACTGGCCATTCCGCTGGTCGGCTCGCCCGTCGTGGTGGCGGTGCGGCAGCTGGTGATGGCCGCGACTGTGCTGCCGTTCTATCGGCCGAAACTGGCCGGACTCAGCTGGCGGCGCCTGTGGCCTGCCCTGGCCCTCGGTGTCGTGCTCGCGGTGATGAACCTCACCTTCTACGAGGCCGTCGACCTGCTCGGTCTCGGCATCGCCGCCACGATCGAGTTCCTCGGGCCGTTCGCACTGGCGCTTGCCTCGTCGCGGCGCCTGCTCGACTTCGTCTACGCCACCGCCGCGGCGGGCGGAGTGTTCCTGCTGACCTGGTCTGACGGGGCGCTGAACGTGCTCGGAATTGTCTACGCCCTGACCGCGGCGGCGTCCTGGGCGGCGTACATTCTGCTGACCCGCAAGGTGGCGGTGTCGTTCCCCGGGCTCGAGGGCATCTCCGTGGCCAGCGTCGTGAGCCTGACGCTGCTGGTGCCGTTTGCGCTGCTCACAGTGGACTGGACCACCCTGAACTGGAGTGTGATCGGGCTGCTGCTGGCCATCGGCGTGCTTTCGTCGGCGTTCCCGTACACGCTGGACACCTACATCCTGCGGCGCATCACCCCGCGCCTCTACGCGATCATCACCAGCTTCGGCCCGGTGATCGCGGCCCTGTTCGGCGCGCTGGTGCTGGGGGAGACGTTCCTGTTGCAGCAGCAGATCGCCATCGTTGTGGTGTGCGTGGCGGCCGGCGCGGCAATCGCCAGCCAGCGCGATAAACCGAAGTCTGAACTCGAGATCATCGCGGGCGCGATTCCCTGATCGGGGCGTGATCCCGCGGCGCCCCGGCTCTGAGAACTCAGGTGACCATGACGCCCTGGTGCGCGGCGAGAACGGGTGCGAGGAGGCCGAGCCGGGCGTCGTCGATGGTGGCGCCGCACAGTCCTTCGAGGCCGTGGATGGCGCGGAGGACGCTGCCGTCGGCATCGCGCAGGCCGGCCAGCATGGTGCGGTCAAGCTGCGGTCCACGGGTCTTCGCGCGTGCCACCGCTAGGAGGCGGGGGCTGTGGCGGCAACGGGTTCAAGCACGAACACCGGGATGACCCGGTCGGTCTTCCTCTCGTAGTCGCCGTAGTCGGGGAATGCGGCCACGGCCCGTTCCCACCACGTGGCGCGCTCGGTGCCGGTGACCTCGCGCGCCAGCATGTCCTGGCGAACCGGGCCATCCTGCAGCTCTACGAAGGGGTGGGCCGCCACATTGCCGTACCAAACGGGGTTCCTCGGGCTGCCGCCGAGGGAGGCGATCGCGGCGTAGACACCGTCATGCTCGACGCACATCAGTGGGGTTTTGCGCAACTTGCCCGACTTGGCCCCACGGGTGGTCAACACGATGACGGGCATCCCACGGAGGGTGGTGCCCTCCGTTCCGCCGGAACGTTCATAGAGATCGACCTGGTCGCGCACCCACTTCTGGGTGCCGGGCTCGTATTCTCCGATGAGAGGCATGGAACCATACAACGCCCACGGTCGGACGCCTATTCCCCGGATTCAGTGCGGGCGGTACCGAGCCGACTCAGGGTTACAGGCGCGGGCGGCGGGGCGCGTAACGGGGAATGTAGCGGCCCAGGATCACGGCGCCGAACAGGCCGAACACACCCATCACGCCGCTGGCGATCGAGATGGTGGCGACCGCGGTCAGGCCGGCCACGGCCAGCGGAGCGACCGCGCCACCCAGGTCGGCGGTGAAGCGCCACGCACCCAGGAACGGGGCAGGGCTGGTGTTCTTCGGGGCCAGGTCTGCGCCGAGCGTCATCAGGAGGCCGCTGCCGATGCCATTGGCGAGGGACAGGATCATGGCCACGGCGATGAACCACGCCACGTTGCTGGGCTGGTCGTGTGTGAACGCCAGGATGAGATGCCCGGCACCCAGGCCGATCATCGATGGGATGGCGGTCCACATCCGGCCGAAGCGGTCCATGACCTGGCCACTGACGTAAAAGAGGGCGAAGTCGACAGCGCCGGCGATGCCGATGATCAGCGCGATGTCGGGCACGCTGATGCCGATGCTGACCGCCCAGAGCGGGAGCAGCACCGTGCGGGAGGCGCGCATCGCCCCGATCAGGCCCGCGCCCGTGCCGAGGCGCAGCAGCACCGCCCGGTAGCCCCAGATGGTGCGGAACAGGCCCTGGGATTCCTCGGCCGCGAGCTCCCGGCCGGCCGGAACGACGGAGCCGTCGGGCGCCTTCACCAGTTGCGGGCCTCCGAAGGTGCTCTCGGGATCGGGCAGCAGCAGCAGCATCGCGGCCGCGCCAAGGCAGCAGACCACGAACACCCAGAACACCGACTCGGTGCTGCCGGTGAGGCTGAGCAGGGCGGCTGCGATGAACGGGCCGATGAACCAGCCGGCGCGGAAGATACCGCCGAGGGTCGAGAGCGCACGGGCCCGGTAGGCGAGTGGCACGGAGCTGGTCATGAAAGCGTGCCGGGCCAGGGCGAACACTGCAGTGGTTAAGCCGATCAAGAAGATTCCGATGCCCAGCACGAGGGGGTTGGGGGCGACGATACAGATCAGTACGGCGATGATCGCGAGCAGGGACGCCCAGATCATGGCGTTGCGCTCGCCGATGCGGGAAACCACCCAGCCGCTGGGGATATCCCCGGCCAGTTCGCCCACCATGATCATGGCGGCGATGAACCCGGCTATCGCGAGCGTGGCTCCGAGATCATTGGCCACGATCGGGATCAGCGGGATGATCGCACCCTCCCCGATCGAGAACAGGAGGGTCGGCAAGAACGCGGCGAGTGCGACTGAGCGCATTTGGAACGGACGCTCGGCGTTACTCATGGCTCCTCGATGCTATCCCCGGCCGGGCACAACGACCGTCCGGATGCTCAGCGGGCCCGAGAACGGATGCGGTGACGGGGCGGCCCGGTAGGCTGGGGTCCGACATGATTGAGCTGGAATTCTCGGAGCAGATCGCCGCACTGCGGGCCACGTTTGACGACATCCGGTCGGTGATCGATATCGATCGACTCCGCACCGATATCGCCGACCTGAATGAACAGGCCGGTGCGCCCGACCTGTGGGATGACTCCGACCATGCGCAGAAGGTGACCAGCGAGCTGAGCCACCGCCAGTCGGAGCTGGCCCGCATCGTGAGCATCGAGTCTCGCCTCGACGACCTCGAGGTACTGGTGGAGCTTGCCAACGCCGAGGGTGACCAGGAATCGGCCGACGAGGCCACCGCGGAACTCGCGAGCATCACGAAGGTGCTCGGCGACCTCGAGGTGCACACGCTGCTGAACGGCGAATTCGATGTGCGCCCGGCGGTCATCACCATCCGTTCCGGCGCCGGCGGCGTCGATGCGGCCGACTTCGCCGAGATGCTGCTGCGCATGTACCTGCGCTGGGCCGAGCAGCACAACTATCCCGTGCAGGTGCTCGACGTGGGCTACGCCGAAGAGGCCGGCATCAAGAGCGCGACCATCCAGGTGGATGCGCCGTACGCCTTCGGCACGTTGAGCGTCGAGGCCGGCACCCACCGCCTCGTGCGGATGAGCCCGTTCAACTCCGCCGGCAAGCGCCAGACCTCCTTCGCCGCCGTCGAGGTGGTGCCGTTGATCGAGCAGACCGAGTCGATCGAGGTGCCCGAGAACGATATCCGCGTCGACGTCTTCCGCTCCAGCGGCCCCGGCGGCCAGTCCGTGAACACCACCGACTCCGCCGTGCGCATCACCCACCTGCCCACGGGCACAGTCGTGAGTTGCCAGAACGAGAAGAGCCAGATCCAGAACAGGGCCGCCGCCATGCGCGTGCTGCAGTCCCGGCTCCTGCTGTTGCAGCGCGAACAGGAAGCCGCCACCAAAAAGGAATTGGCCGGGGTCATCACGGCCAGCTGGGGCGACCAGATGCGCAGCTACGTGCTCGCGCCTTACCAGATGGTCAAGGACCTGCGCACCAACTACGAGGTCAACAATCCCAGCCAGGTGTTCGACGGCGACCTCGACGGTTTCATCGCCGCGGGCATCCGCTGGCGCAAGCAGGCACCGCAGGATTAGAGCCTCGATCTGCGACTCCTATCGCCGGTTCGGTATGTCGGAGTAGGAATTATCAGGATGCCTGCTTAGGCTCAAGGGGCCATGATTCGTTTTGACACCATCACCAAGAAGTATCCGGGAACGAACCGACCGGCATTGGACGCCATCAGCGTCGAGGTGCTGCGCGGAGAGTTCGTCTTTCTTGTCGGTGCTTCCGGCTCGGGGAAATCGACCTGCCTCCGCCTCGTGCTGAAGGAAGATCGGCCCACCAGCGGCAGCATTCACGTGCTCGGACAGGACCTGCGGTCGATCTCCAACCGCAAAGTGCCGTACTTCCGCCGCAACATGGGGGTCGTCTTTCAGGACTTTCGCCTGCTGCCGAACAAGAGCGTCTTCGACAACGTCGCCTTCAGCCTGCAGGTGATCGGCAAATCGCGCGGGTTCATCCAGGAAGCCGTGCCCGACACCCTCGAGATGGTCGGATTGGCCGAGAAGGCCCAGCGGCTGCCCCACGAACTCTCCGGCGGTGAGCAGCAGCGCGTGGCCATCGCGCGCGCCATCGTCAACAAGCCGCAGATCCTGCTGGCCGACGAACCCACCGGAAACCTCGACCCCACCACCAGCGCCGGCATCATGGCACTGCTCGAGCGCATCAACGCCGGCGGCACCACCGTGATCATGGCCACCCACGAGGCCGGCATCGTCGACCAGATGCAGCGCCGCGTGATCGAACTCGTCGGCGGTCGGATCGTGCGCGACGAGCGCCAGGGCGGCTACGCCACCGCGGCCATCCCGACCACCACGGCCGGCACCGGCCGTCGCTCGGCCCCGTCGGCGCCCAGCGGAACGTCAGGCATCGCGCGTCCGGCTGCGGCCCCGGCCCCGGCATCGGCGTTCGCCCCGGCTGCGGACGTGCCCGCTTCCGAGGTTCTGCCCGTCGAGCACCCGCCCCTGACCTTCCCCGCGGTGCCCGTGCGCGCCTCTGTGCCGGTTGCAGTGCCGGTCGAGGAGCCCGCCGCAGTGCCGGTTGCAGTGCCGGTCGAGGAGCCCGCCGCAGCATCGTTCTCAGCCGCGGAGAGCCCGGCCGAGCTGCTGCCCCGTGACGACGGATCGCTCCGGGAAGCGAATGCGGAAGCGGAAGCGGACGCGCAAGCAGAAGCAGAAGCAGAAACGGATGCCGTCGACGGCGCTCCCACGACCGACCTCAGCCGGGCCATGACCCGGCCGGCCCTTCCGATCACCCACCACGACGTGCCGGAACAGCTGACCCTGGCCGAGAAGCTCGGGCTGCGTGCGCCGGGCGAGAAACCGGACCAGACCGGCGAACAGAATGTAGGGCCCACCCGATGAGACTCGGACTCGTGCTCTCCGAAGCCGCCAACGGCCTGCGCCGCAACGCCTCCATGGTCGTCTCCGTGGTGCTCGTGACCTTCATCTCGCTGACCTTCGTCGGCGCCGCGATTTTGATGCAGATGCAGATCGGCCAGATGAAGAACTTCTGGTACGACCGTGCCCAGGTGGGCATCTACATGTGCACCGCCATCTCCTCGGGGGAAACGTGCACGGCCGGTGAGGCCACGCCCGAACAGATCGACACGGTCAAGGCGCAGCTCGAATCGCCCACCCTGTCCCCGTTCATCGACAAGTACTACTTCGAGACCCACGACCAGGCCTTCGAGAACTTCAAAAAGCAGTTCGCCGACAACCCGGTTGTCGACTACGTCACCGCGGACCAGCTGAACGAGACCTTCTGGGTCAACCTCGACGACCCCTCACAGTCGGATGTGCTCGTGGAAGGCCTGTCCGGCATCGCCGGAGTGGAGAACGTCGCGGACCAACGCAAGTACCTGGACCAGATCTTCTCCGTGCTCAACGTGGCCAGTTACACCGCGATCGGCATCGCCGCCCTGATGCTCGTGGCGGCGGCGCTGTTGATTGCCACGACCATCCGTCTGTCCGCGTTCTCCAGGCGGCGCGAGCTGGGCATCATGAGGCTGGTCGGGGCATCCAACCGGTTCATTCAAACGCCCTTCATCCTGGAGGGCGTGTTCGCGGCCCTGTTGGGATCGCTGTTGGCGGGAGGTGCCGTGCTCGGCCTCGTGTACTGGTTCGTGCAGGGCTACCTGGGCGCCCGACTCACCAACTTCTCGCTCGTCGGCATGCAAGACGCCCTGGTGGTGGTTCCGATCCTGTTGGTCGTCGGCGCGGTGCTGGCGGCGTTTTCCGCGCAATTCGCCATCACGCGCTATCTGAAGGTCTGACCTACCCTCACCCAGTCCCCTCACCCGCCCCAGTGCGCGCTAGACTGATGGGCTGGTCGGCACCGCGTCGAACCCACACCGAGTTGAGGAGCATGCCGTGCCCAGGGAAATTGGCGAGAAGGTCGTTTCGACCAATCGCAAGGCACGCCACGACTACCTCATCGAGGAGACGTACGAGGCCGGAATGGTGCTCAGCGGCACCGAGGTGAAATCACTCCGGGCCGGCCGGGCCTCGCTCGTGGACGGCTACGCCTTCATCGAGAACGGCGAGATCTGGCTCGACGCCGTGCATATCCAGGAGTACGTCGCCGGCACGTGGACGAACCACCCGCCGCGGCGCAAGCGCAAACTGCTGATGCACAAGCAGGAGATCATCAAGATCAGCCACAAGACCAAAGAGGGCGGCTACACGCTCGTTCCGCTGAGGCTCTATTTCAAGAACGGCAACGCCAAGGTGGAGATCGCGGTCGCCAAGGGCAAGAAAGAGTACGACAAGCGCCAGACGTTGCGCGAGCGTCAAGACAAGCGCGAGTCCGACCGGGCCATCTCCGCCCGTAAGAACCTGGGCGACTAGCCATCCGCCCCCTGCGTGTTGTAAGCTAAAGGGCTGTACGAAACGGTCGATCTGATCGGGATGTGCAGAACTCGATGCAGCAGATTGACAATTCAACAGCGTGTGACAGTAACCCACTCGAATGCCGGCAAGCCGGCAGTGAGTGCACAGGGGGATGATCGGTTTCGACATTGCCTGCGCAATTATGAGAAGCGGGTCGAGGATGCAGGGTTATCTCGTAAACGATCTCTGCAAAACAATAAGTGCCAAATCAAACCGCACTGACTTCGCCCTCGCTGCCTAAGCGAGCGCACTAAGAAGTCCGCCAGACCGGGAATGCTCTCTACCCGGATCCTGACGTCATTTAGAGAGATTGCTCCTACTCTGAGCCGCGGGGTGTAGGGGGACTTAAACGAGGGCTGGGCTCGTCGGATCAGATGCCAGTGGCAAGTTCCGGGGCCGAGTAGAACGATTTCACTGGATACACCCGTAGAAGGCATATGACCACAGCAGTGGACCGGGGTTCAATTCCCCGCATCTCCACCATCGGTTGCTGTCACACGTTGACGAGCGGCAAGGCCCGAACCCTCACGGGGGTTCGGGCCTTTTTGCGCGTGGTTATGGGGGAAGATGGGGCCGGGAGGAACTGCATGGCGGCTGCGTGGGTGAAGAAATGGGTGCCGGGCGTCGACACCGCACTCAACTACCGGCGCGCGTGGCTGCTCCCCGACTTGAGGGCAGGTCTCGTGCTCACCGCCCTGCTCATCCCGGTGGGTATCGGCTACGCCGAGGTGGCGGGCCTCCCACCGGAGACGGGCCTGTACGCCACGATCATTCCCCTCGCGGCCTACGCCGTGTTCGGGCCGTCGCGGGTGCTGGTGCTCGGTCCCGACTCGGCCCTGGCGCCGATCATCGCGGCCGTGATCCTACCGCTCGCACTCGGCGACGACGACCGCGCCGTGGCCCTGGCCGGGCTGCTCGCGATCATGGTCGGCCTGATACTCCTGCTGGGTGGACTCCTGCGTCTCGGGTTCGTGACCGACCTGCTCTCCAAGCCCATCCGGGTCGGCTACCTGAACGCCCTGGGACTGCTGGTGATCGTTTCCCAGCTGCCGGCGCTGCTCGGGTTCTCGATCGAGTCGGGTCCACTGATCGCCGACGTGATCGCCATCGGAAGCGGCATCGCCGGGGGAGAGGTCAACCCCACCGCGTTGCTTTTCGGCCTCGGATCGCTGTTCATCATTGTCGGTCTGTCCTGGGGCAAGTCGAAAATTCCCGGTGTTCTCGTGGCCGTTGTGCTGGCGACCGTGCTGACCGCCGTGCTGGGGCTCCAGAACACCATTCCCGTCGTCGGCGCGATGCCGCAGGGCCTGCCCTCGCCGGCGCTCGGCGGTCTGGTCTGGGCGGATGTTGCGGCACTGGCGCTACCCGCCCTCGGCGTCGCCCTGATTGCGTTCGCCGACACCGCCGTGCTGTCGCGCACGTTCGCCGCGCGCCGGGGCGAGAATGTCGACGGTAGCCAGGAGATGGCGGCGATCGGCCTGTCGAACATCGCGGGCGGCCTGTCCGGCGGCTTCGCCATCTCGGCGTCGTCGTCGCGCACGCCCGTCGCGGAGAGCGCGGGCTCGCGCACGCAGCTCACCGGGGTCGTCGGGGCCATGTTGATCGTGGTGTTCATGCTGCTCGCACCCGGCCTCACCGACTTCCTGCCGTCGGCGAGCATCGCCGCGGTCGTCATCGTCGCCGCGGCGGGGCTGATCGACATGAATGGCCTCATCGCTCTCGTGCGGATGAACAAGGTGGATGCCGCGCTATCGATCGCGTCGATCCTCGGCGTTCTGGTGGTGGGCGTGATCGAGGGCATCGGGGTGGCGATCGCGCTCTCGCTCGGAGCATTCGTGAGCCACGCCTGGCGACCGTACCGGGCTGAGCTCGGACGCATCCATGGGCAGCGCGGGTACCACGACCTGTCCCGGCACCCCGAGGGTGAGCGGTTGCCCGGCATCGTCATCGTGCGCTTCGACGCGCCGCTGTTCTTCGCCAACGGCGGGATCTTCGACGACTACGTGCGTCGCGTCGTCACCGAGGCAGGCAGCGGCGTGCGCACGGTCATCCTGGCGGCCGAGCCGATCACCGACATCGACACGACCGCCCTGGAAGAGCTGCTCGAGCTCGACGATTTCCTCGCGTCACGCGGGGTCACTCTGATCTTCGCCGAGATGAAGGGTCCGGTGAAGGACCACCTGCGCGACTACGGCCTCAGCCGACGGTTCCCGCCGGAGCGGTTCGCGGACACCGTCGGCGAGGCGGTCGACGAGGCCACCGGAACCCTGCGTGGGGACCTCGAGGGCACCGAATGGGACAGCGAACCCTGAGGCCCCGCCGACGCGTTACGTGGGTCGGGTACTGCGCTTGGGTCAGACGCCGGCGAGCCAGAGGTCAGGGCCGAAGATCTCGTAGTGGATGCGGTCGGCCGGCACGCCGGACTCCAGCGCCTGTGAGCGGAGGCTGCGCATGAACGGGAGCGGACCGCAGAGGTAGACCGAGGCATCCTCGGGGATCGTCACATTCTCCAGAGTCATGAAGCCCTCGTGGTGGCCCTCGCTCGGGATTTCCAGCCAGAGTTCCAGCTCGGCGGCTTCGAGCAGTGCGATGTCTTCGCTCATCTGGTCGCGCAGTGCCCAGCGCTCGAGGTTGCTCTCCGCGTGCAGAACGAGTACCTCGCGCTTCGAGCCTGAGTCGACCAAGGAGCGCAGGATCGACGCACTGGGCGTGCAGCCGATTCCGGCCGAGGCCAGGATCAGCGGGCCGGTGCCCTGATCGAGGGTGATGTCGCCGCAGGGCACCGAGAGGATGAGCGTGTCACCGACCTGAACGTCACGGTGCAGCACGGGGGAGACCTCGCCGTCGGCGTCGAGCTTGGTGGTGAAGACGCGGGTCGTTGCCGTGCCGGCCGACAGCGAGTACTGGCGTACCTGGCGGATGCCGTCGGGCATGGTGGCCGTGACACTGACGTACTGGCCCGGCAGGGCGGGCGTCACGGGGGTGTCGTCGGCCGGCTCGAGGGTGAACGTGACAGCGTCGGTGCCGGCTACTTCCTTCTTCACGACGGTCCAGGGGGCGAGCGGCTTGTCGCTGGCGAGGCCGGCGTAAAGGCCCTTCTCCATCTTGATCAGGGCGTGGGCCATCAGCCAGTAGACCTCGGTCCAGGCGCCGGCGATCTCGGCCGTGATGACGTCGCTGAGCTCTTCGGCGATGGCCTCGAAGAGGTACTTGTAGACGATGTCGTACTGCTCGGGCTGGATATCGAGGGAGATGTGCTTGTGGGCGATGCGGGAGAGCATGGCCTCCGGGGTGGTGTCGGGGTTCTGCACCAGGTAGGTCGCGAAGACGGCGATGCTGCCGGCCAGGGCCTGCTGCTGTGAGCCGTTCTTTTGGTTGGAACGGCTGAACAGACCGTCGAACAGTTCGGGGTGAGCGGTCAGCATCCGGCTGTAGAAGTTCTTCGCTATCTCGGGCATGCGCTCGCCTACCAGGGGCAGAGTCGCTTCGATCAAGGGTGTTGACTGGGTGGATAGCATACTGACTCCAAGCAATTGAGGGATTACCTCAAAAGTATCATTTCAAATGCTGAATAACTGGTCCGGGCCTATTACCCCTGATCGGCGCGGCGCGGCGGCGTAGGTGCCTGCGCGGGCTTGCCAACTCACACTCGGGGGCGTCGCCAGGAATATTAGGGCCCGCAGCGAGACGACCGCAGGTCAACGTGCCGCGCCGGCCAGGGTGCCGGTCAGGGCGCCGGCCGGATCGGTGATCAGGCAGGACACCTCGCGGCCGCCAGGGGCGGTCCGGTCGTCGAGGTCGTTCAGGTCATCGACTCCGGCCCAGCTCTGCTCCGTCGGGGTGAGGTAGGCGAAGTCCAGGCTCGACACCCGATACTCGAGCAGCACGAACTCCGCGAACCGCGACCCGCAGCCGGATTCCGCTGCCGCGGTCACGGCGTTGTCGCCGGGGAAGGTTTCTCCTGCGACGGGGAACCGGGCGTACACCTCGAACTCGTGCCGCTCGCTGCAGGGCACGAGTGGAAGGGCCGAGGCGTTCACGTCCAGCCCCTCCACGACTTCGCGTAGGCAGTCTCCGACACGAAGATCGGTCACCTCGGTGACCTCCCCGAGAGCGGATGCCGGCACGGAGGCCACGCTGCGGACGGGGGTCGGCAGCATGTCGCCGATCACGCTGCAACCGGTGAGGCTGCCGGTCAGGACGCAGGCCGCCGCGATCAGCAGGGGCAGGTTTCCGGGGTGCGTGCGCGGCGGGATCATCGGTTAGCGGGCCGACGTGTTCGGGGACGCGGGGGCATCCGTTCTGGTGGTTGTGGTGCCAAGAGCCAGCAGTGTCGGCTCGTGCAGCAGACCGTTGGTGGCCAGCGCGCTGCCGTGCCAGGGACCGGGCCGGCCGTCGGCGGAGGTGAACCGGCCGCCGGCCTCCTGCACGATGGGAGCAAGGGCCGCCATGTCGTAGGGTTGCAAATCGTATTCTGCGACGATGTCGAGGACACCCTCGGCCAGAAGCATGTACGACCACATGTCGCCGTAAGCGCGGGTGCGCCAGACCTGGCGGGACAGCCTGACCAGTTCGTCGAGGTGCCCGGTCTGGTCCCACTGCTGGATGCTGTTGTAGCTAAGTGAGGCGTCGGCCAACTCGGCCACGCCGGAGACCCGCAGCCGCACGGGGCCGGCTCCGGGGGTGCGTTCGTCGGTCATCCAGGCGCCGCCGCCGGTGCGCGCCCACCAGCGCTTGCCGAGAGCTGGGGAGCTGACCATGCCCACCACGGGAACGTTATCGACGGCCAGGGCGATGAGGGTGCCCCAGATCGGGATGCCGCGCAGGAAACCGGCCGTGCCGTCGATCGGGTCGATGATCCACTGCCGCTCGCTGGAGCCCTCGGTGCCGAATTCCTCGCCGAGGATGCCGTCGGTCGGACGCCGCACGGACAGTGCGTCACGGATGGCGCGCTCCACGGCCTGGTCGGCATCCGTCACCGGGGTGCGGTCGGGTTTGGTCGTGACAACGAGGTCCATCGCGGTGAACCGGTCGCGCGAGATCGCATCGGCCAGATCGGCGAGCTCGGTTGCGAGCAGGAGGTCGTCATCGAGGGCGTAGTTCTGGGGCATGGTCACAGACCAAGACTAGTTATTTTAGCGCGACTCACCGGTTTGCGGTTCGATTGGCGCCCGGAGCAATAGGGCTGTTAGTATCTAGAGTCGGTTCGGGTCGCCCCGGGTCGGAGAGTAACGGAATATGCACCTCTAGCTCAATTGGCAGAGCAACTGACTCTTAATCAGTGGGTTCCCGGTTCAAGTCCGGGGGGGTGCACAGAAAGAATGGCCTTTGACCAGGGGTTTCCTGGATCGAAGGTTATTTGACTTTGTGTTGAAAAGTCGCAAATCCAGCGCTTATCCAGTGCTTTCAGTTTCGCTCTGCGTATGCCGGGGACTCGCGGCAAACAGCGTTGCGAGTGTGGCGGTTACATCGGGGGCCTGATCTGGTCGGCCAATGTAGTGACCTTCGGTCACTGCAATGCCTGAGTGTCCCAGGAGGTGGGATGCGTCCTCGATACCATGCTTGCCGTCAACGATTGTAGCGACCGCTCGGCGTAACGCGTGCGGGTGCAGACCAGTAAACGTACCCACGTCCTCTAGCATGGCCCGCAAGGTGCGACGGAAGTTCGCGGACTCCCACCACGTTCCATTACGTGTTGCAAACACGGCATCGGTTTTGCTGGCTGGTGCGTCTACCTTTCGTCGCAGTAGCACCTCGACCACATGGTCCGGCAATGGGATTATGCGCCAGCTCTTTGCGGTCTTTGCCTCGTCTTGCCGGTAAAGCGGCTTTCCTTTGACCCGGATTAGAGTGCCGCTAACAGTCACAGTCGGCTTGGCTCCGAGGTCGGTGTCTGACCAGCGAAGTGCAAGCAGCTCGCCAATTCGCATGCCGGTACCCAGCATGACGTCGACGGCATCCACGAGGTCGAGGTGTCTGCCCCTCACCTGGGTTGCTGACCACTCCGCAATGGCCGCGCGAAGTGCGCGCACATCATCGAGATTCAAGGCCTCTACCTTTGGTCGCTCTCGCCGCGCGAGCTGTACAGCTTTAGCCGGATTGGTTCGCGCTGCGTCGTGTCTTATGGCCATATCGAACATTTGCGAGAGGACGACTTTGCACGCTCGCGCCCCGGCTGGCGTTGTTTCGGCAATCGTTCTCACCAGCGTATCAAGGCGAGATACCACTACCTCGTTGATGGCGAGATTGCCGATGCCTATCTTGGGATCGAGCACAAACCTTTTTACAGAGGAAGAATAGGCCTCGATGGTCTGGGGTTTTCGTGTGCTCGCGCTTAGCTCTTCGAGCCAGAGTGCCGCCAGTTTGTCAATTCGCGTAGATCCGCTGATGGTGCCGCCGGTAGCGGACTCTTTTAGCAACTTCAACTTGGCTTTGAGGCGAGTTTCGGCTTTTCCGGGCGAGCTACCTGAAGCTTCGATTTGACGTGTCTTTCCAGTGATATCCCGATACCGGGCGAAGGCTCGGTAGGAGCCGTTCGGCTCGGGAACATCTTTGCGATTGATCGTTCCCCAGGTGCCAACTTCAAGCTGTGGTCGGGACATTCATGGCTCTCTTTCGTTATGGTCAGCCTATCAAATGACTCTAGAGAAATCCAGCGCAGACCCCGATTCTGACGATGAAATCCTGTGAGTTCGCCTATAGCGTTTTATCCACGTAAACGAGCAATTTTG
Source organism: Cryobacterium sp. TMT3-29-2 (assembly GCF_004564305.1). Lineage (NCBI taxonomy): Bacteria > Bacillati > Actinomycetota > Actinomycetes > Micrococcales > Microbacteriaceae > Cryobacterium > Cryobacterium sp. TMT3-29-2. The sequence goes on along the minus strand of NZ_SOGK01000127.1, from coordinate 4,336 downwards.
TAAAAGTAGAGTACCAATACTGTCCGAGAAAACGCAGGTCAGGGACCAGTTCGACTCGGAGGCGTGCCAAGCTCTAGGCATGACATCAATCCTGAAACCCCCCGAAAAAATCCTGGCGAAATGGCTCAGTGCCGAGACACTGGCGGGCGAGCTTTTTGTACCGAAACAGACCATCTATAGATGGCGGCATGAAGGCGCCGGTCCAAAAGCGCACAAGTTCGGCTCGACGGTGCGATTCGCACGTGACGATGTCGACGCCTGGATACAGGATCACGCCGAATAGCTCGTCGGAGCTAGCCCAAGAGAATGCCCAGCATGGGAGTGCCAGGCCTCCCTGGTTGTCTACTAAAGGAAGTTTCCAACATGCTCAGTCCACAACTGCCTCACAAGCGTTTCCTCGTTGTATCGAACCTGCTGCGTCAGCACCACATCGAAGAAGCCTGTAACCGTCCGAACGTTATTCGATTCGCTGGGGCCGTACACGATCATGACGCAGGTGAGACTCACGGGCACGGCATTTTGCAGCTCAGGGGTCCGCGCACGGGCGAAACCGTCGGCGGGTACTTTCCGGTTAGCGTGATCGTCAAACCGTTCATCGGGCGGAAGGGCGACACGCATTCGTTTGCGAGGGGAGTGCGGTATCTCACTCACGAACACACCAATCAGCAGAGCCTAGGAAAGTACCGCTACCCGGATAGCCAGATTTTCGCATCGGAAGGGTACGACTGGCGTGCTGACATCGACGCGTTGGTTGCTCTTGAAGGCCAAACGTGGCAACCGTCCTTGCGTCAGATAAAGCTGGACGTGATGCACGGCAAGCTCACCACGTTCGAAGTACGGGAGCGTTACCCAAACGTATACGTCAGTCACAGGGCCGAGCTGAACAAACTGGCGGAGGACAACAGGGAATATCAGATGCACTTGAGGGCCTTGGTGCAAATGCGCGATAGAGCCGCTGAAGTCGATGCGGGCTCTTAGCCGCGTCACAACTCGGCGGATACGGCGCCAACTTCCGATGGGATCGGGCGCGCTCACGGTCCTGCCCGGCGCGCCGGGCAGGACCGTGAGCGCGCTACGCCGGGGGAGTTCTCGGGTGCGGCAGCATCGGAGACCGAATGAGGCCGCAGGTTGGGTTGGGGGTCGAGGGGGAAGGGCGGAGCTCTCCCCTTCGCAAGCGGCGTTGAGACGGACGAGCGAAGCGATGTCCGACGAAACGCCTGCTTGCGTCCACCAGATCACAGCACCACGCACACTCACTACTCGACAGAAGGCGGACAGGTGACCAGCGCATCGAACCAAGCCAGACCGAATCGACGATCGGCCCGGCTCGACGTGCGGCTCAGCACCGCCGAGCGCGCCGAGATCCAGCAGGCCGCTGCGCGGCACCAGTTCGTCCCATCAGCGTTCGTCCGAAGGGCGGCACTCTCCGCGGCGCGGCACACCGATACAGCCCCGACCGCAGGCACCGGTGCTGCGGTGCAGGGTCTGACAGTGGAGCAGCTCGCGATTCTCGACGCCGCGCGTGTCGAGGTAAAGCGCGTGGGCGTACTACTGAACCAGGAGGTTCGCCTGCATCACCGTGGCGTCATCGACCTGGGAGTGCTCGCTTCGCTCGTCACCAGGGTCGCGCGCGAGCACGACCTGATGGCGACCCTGCTCGGGAGGCAAGAGCCGTGAGCATCACGACTGTCGCACCTGTTTACGATCTCAAGGTCCGCGCTGACTACCTCACAGTCGGTGTCGGTCAGAAGCGCCACGATCACCTGACCGAGGGTACCGATCGGCTCGCGCCGGGGTTCTATTGCGACGCCGCGAGTGTCGAGGAGTTCGTCGTGCTCGGCGACCAGCTTGCCAAGCAGCAGGGTCGCCGAGTGAAGGCGCAATCGTACGTGTTGTCATTCAGCCCGGACGAGCTGGACGTGAACAACGAGGACGACCTGCGGAGGGTCGGCGATCTCGGGTTCCTGCTGGCGAAGAGGATGCACCCTCACTCCCCATGTTTGGTTGTCGTTCATAATGACTCCAAGGGCGGTGCCGGGCACGCGCACGTCACGGTCCTGAATCACGACTACGCGACTGGTAAGGCTTTACGGGACTACCGCGTCCACTGGCAGGTCAAGCGCGCCAACGATGAGCTGATGGCAGACGAGGGCATGCAAGTCCTCGCTCACGAGCCCAAACAGCCGGGGAGCGAGTGGCAGGCGCGGCGCGGCGAGATGCCCGCCTTTGAACAACAGCTTGGAGATGCCCTCACCGATGCCCTCGCCGATGCGTCAAGTACCGACTTCGACGGTTTCATCGCGGCGTGCGCGGCTCGCGACGTAGAGGTCGTCTGGCAGTCTCACGAAGTCAAAAGTAACGGGAGGCGCGGGAAGCAGCAGGGCGACGCCGCTGTCGGCATCACGTACAAGACGCGCGATTTGCCGGGCGAGGACGGCAAGCCGGGCAGGCTCCGACGTCGCAAAGCATCGGCGCTGTCCTCTGACTTCACACACGAGTGCATCACCGCAGCGCTGGATGGCAAGCAGCGCGGAGCAGTAACACTGGTGCCCGCGGTAACTGAGGTTGAATCTGCTCTCGCCACTCAGGCACCTGCGATCGATCTCGCGTCCGAGGTTCTCTCGGTGCTCGGACGATCGGCGGTTGCAAAGCCACAGCTCGCTGGAACACCCGCGCGTGCTGCGGTTTCCCGCCTGCGTGTCCGGTCGATTTTGTTGTCTCGTTTGGAGGGCGTGCTCATGCAGGGCCTGTTCCTGTCCCTGCCGGGCTGGACACGGCGCTGCGCGATGATCGGCATCCGCGCGCTTCAGCACCGCGGTGACCTCGCGTACCAGCTCCAAGGTCACAGCTACCAGTGGGATGCCGCCGACCTGGGCGAGCAGTACACCGCTTCCGCGGTCTCGGAGTTGGCCTCGGAGATCAGCGAGCTGCGCAACGCCGCACCAGCCGACGCCAACGAGTTGCCAATCCCGCAGCTCATGGAACTGCTCGACGAAATCGACGACGATAACACGCGCCTCCCGAGGCGCCGGAAGCGCGAGACACCCGTGAAACTCACGCCTGCGCGCGAGCGGCATTTATCTACGCAACGCGGCGACCGAAGCTACGGCGGATGAACCGCCAACCTGACCACTCGCTCCGCCGGGGCGAAACAGCCGAGAGGATTCTCCATGATGAAGATCACTAACCCCGTCGCTGAGCAGGAGGCCCGCCGTCTGGCCCGCGACTACGAGCAGCACGTGCTTGGCGTGCTGGCCAAGGCGCTGGTCCCTGAGAAGGCGCGACGGCAGTTCCTGCGCGACGCCCATATGAGTCTTACCGAGGCCTGCGGCAGCGTCCGGTTCGCCGGTTCTGAGTACGAGCACGTCGGGTTGACGAATGAAAGTGGCGATTTGCCCAACGACATCACCTGTCGGGCATTGGGTGAGTTCTCGACGATCGGAACCGCCGTCCTCGGGTCCCAGTTCACCCTCGCCGCCATAGTGGAAGCGCAGAGCAAACGGCGTGACGCGTTGGTCACGCGGGCTGGGAAACTCGCCGGTGGGCGCCTACGCCGCTTCAAGAGCCGCCGCAGGCGTCGCGCCGAATGGGCCGACCATCTCGCCGACGCGTTGGACAGCCTCGACAGTCTGCCAGCAACGGGCACCGTCTTCGAGGACACGTTCCGAGCCCTTCTCCACTCTGCGAAGGTTGTGCGGACCAGCGGCGGGTATGCGCTGGCCGATCCCGGTGAAGCAGAAGCGCTCGGCTCGTTCGCCGCCGGCGACGTGGACCAGGAGTGCCTGCCCGAGCAGCTCAAGCGGCGCGCCGCCGACAACGCCGCCGCGCTGCGGGAGCGGTGGGAGACAATCCTCGTCTGGACGTACGAAGCAACTAATGACGAGAGCGGTAATGCTGACGAGGACTTTGAGCTAGGGCCACGCAAGAGGTTTCGAGCCGCTTGCGCAGCGGCGAGAGCAAAGGCCAGACAGGAGACTGCGGAACGAGATGCCAAGCATGGCCGGGCCGAGGAGCAGGAGCGCGAGGAGCGTCGGCGTCGTCAGACGGAACGGCGCGCCCGCGAGCAGGCCGAAGCCGACGAGCGTCGTGTTCGCAGGATCACGCAAATGCGGAGCAATCCTCCCTATGTCGAGTTGGATGAGAACAAGGAGGCTGATAAAAACACGGGCTTGGAGTCGGAACGCTGAGCCGAATAACGGTGCGGTACGGGGCTACCTGGGGCCACCATGGCCCTGACCCCGTCGAGTGGACACCTCACAAGAGAGAATGTTCACTATGGCAAGATCACGTCGGGACTTCACCCCTGAGTACAAAGACGAGGCCGTGAAGCTGGTTT